>NZ_MUGV01000009.1:0-74696 GCF_002217275.1 Flavobacterium frigidimaris | reverse complement strand
CGTTGTAGTGGCTGTTATGCGTTCGGTTTTTTATTTAGTTACAAAGTAGTTCCCATTCTCCAAGTTTTGCTTTTTCAATGATGCTAGAATATTTAAATTATATTAAATTCCAAAAAAATAATTGAAATAACTTTTATTCGGTTCTTTAATTATTTCTTTTCCAATTTCAACATATTCTCCATTTGAGTTTTTTCTCATTACTATTATTTCGCTAATACTTTTTCGAACTACATCACCAACTTTTATCTCTAATCCTTCACAATCACTATCATAAAAATATTTGTCATTTTCATAATATATTTTGCTCCCTCGTCCTTCTGTTATTTTTAGAATTTCTCCACTAAAAGTACTTCTGCTAAATTCTTTGCTTTTTTCGTAATACTCTGTTTTGGAGTTATAAACCATAAAACAGAAAATTGAAATTACTATTATTGCAGGAATTATTTTTCTCATTACATTTTCATTTTTTCTTTTAGGTTTCTGTCGCTCTAAACTGACGCATAACGTTCTGGTACTACAACGGGTTTGGGACTAAATTAAGCCCTATTTTCAGATTTGCCAAATCATCCCAAATACAAAACCATCTTTCATTTAAGCCAAATGCCCAAATCCGTTGTAGTGGCTGTTGGCGGTAGTGCTTATTGCTGTTATTTCGTCTTGTAGCTCTCGAATTTCGGAACTACTTTTTGCTCCTAGTATATTTTTTAGATCATCAAAATCAATTATTCCTTTCAAATAATATTCAATTAAGATGGGTTTAATATTTTGAAAATCATCAGAATTTATTAATTCAAATAGAACTTGGATAGTTTGTTTTGACTTTAAAAAAATGATTGTCGAATTGTTAGTCCCATTTGATAAAGCTGGTCCCATATTCCCTTTAGATGTATGAATTAGTTTTCCGCTATAATCATCATTTGATATTATAAGCTTCTTAATTTCGTTTAGCGAATATAATTTTCCGTCTACATTTATCGATTCTTTTTCAAAAACTAAATATCCATCTAATTTACCTCTTAAAGGTTCGATTTGAGCTATACCTTTAAATTTGAAGATAAGTCCTATTATCATTCCAGTAATTACAAGCCATTGAAAAAAAGACTCAGTCGGTTTGAATATTTGTTGTGAAATGTAACCTAAGCCCAAAATGGAAAATAATGCACAATAATATATTTTATTGACGCTCCAATAAAATTCTTTGGTTTTTTTTAAAATTGAAAATTTATTCATCATTCTTGTTCTGCTTGTGCATTACCGCCAACGTCTTGGTACTACAGCGGGTTTGGGATTAAATTAAGCCCATTCTTCGGATTTGCCAAATCATTCAAGTACAAAACCAATTCCCCATTAAGCCTATTGCCCAAATCCGTTGTAGTAGCTGTTATACCACGTTTTTCTTTATTTCTCTTTCGTATTCTGTGTCAAAACCAAGATAGCTAATATCACTTAGTTTTATAATTTCGTTTTCGCTCCAATTCGAATCTTTGTCAATTAAATGTAATTCAACTGAATCATTTGTAGCCCATAATATTTTACCAACAAGAAATGAATCTTCATCATCATAGGCAAAAATTGAAACTATTTCTGAAACTAAGCTTTTCAATGATTTCTCTAAATCTGTAAAGTCATTCAAATTAATGTTAGCTACCAAACTTTCCGAATTGTCATTCTTCAATTCTGCATAATCTTTTTCTTCCCAAGTTCTATATTTTTCAACGTCACTATTTTTCACAATAGTATATCCGTCAAACTTTCCGTTTTCTTCATCAAAATTTAGAAGCATAACTATTTCAGAGTTTGCTACAAGGCACTTTCCTGTGTAAACATCGTCTACATTTGGAGCAAGGTCAATATCGATTATTAATCTTTGTTCTGCTATTTCTTCCATTTGCAGTTACGTGTTTAAAATGTGGTATAACGTTCTCGCGCTACAAGCAGTTTGGGGTTAAATCAGCGTTGTCTTTCGGATTTGCAAAATCTTCCAAATACAAACCAATTTTTCCATTAAGCCAAATGCCCAAATTGCTTGTAGCGTGTGTTAGCGGATGCCTTTTTATGCTTTACTATTTAATTTAAATTCTTTTGCGATTACATAATCATTTTCTATCAGGATTAAAATGTAGTTGTTTTTTTTCAGTACATTTTCAAAGCTTTTAGTCTTTACGTTGTGTTTATCACAAACTTTAATTACGTTTTGCGTTATCAAAAATGGAGCTTTCAGCAATTTTCCACTTCCTTCTTTAATATTTTTCACAAAGTTTTCAAAACTAAAAAAACCTCTTTCTACAAAATAATCTTTCCAATTTCTCCAGCCTAAAGTTTCACTATCAATTGCTGATTTTATATCATCAATAAATAAATCTACATTTTCAGGTTTTGAGTTTATAAATGTTTCTATAAAATTTTCATTATAGTCGATTAGTAAAGGATGATTTTCAAAATATTTTAATTTTCCTGTAGTTCCTTTATTTAGACTAAATTCTACTTTTTTGATAAAATCAAAACGCAACATTTGATTGTCAACCTTTAAAACAATAAATGTCGATTGATAATTTTCTATTTCTACGTTTCTATTTGCTAAATTTTCTATTTCCACGATTTTTTCTAAAGGTATCCGCTAACGTCTTGGCACTACAGCGGGTTTGGGACTAAATTAAGCTCTATTTTCGGATTTGCCAAATCATCCCAAATACAAGACAAGCTTCCCATTAAGCCCAATACCCAAATCCGTTGTAGTGGCTGTTATAGCGCGTTTATTTCGATATTTTGCTGACCACTTTCTGCTCAAAGATAGATTTTACATAAGCTCTTTCATTTTCTAATTCTTCATCATCAAGCATACGATTAGGATTCTTTGTATATGTCCAACCTGCTAGGGAAACTTCCACTGTTTGGTTTGACTTGTTGAAATCGCCAACCATAATGACTAAATTGCCTATTGAATCGTTGAGATTATTTATTTCTGTATGCTCATCGTAATACTTTGTATTATGATAATCTGATGAAGTAACGTCAAGTCCTAGATTTTTTAGTTCAGACATAAAATCTTCACGAGAGTAGTGTTTTATATGATAAACAGCAGTGTTGTCGTCAAAACCTGTATTTGATGTAGGTCTAACTGTAGCTATAAAAGCATATATACAAATAGTTAGCGGAATAAACGGAGTAATGCGAATTGTAAATAGTTTTTCCTTTAAAGCCTCGATGTGATAGGCTAAAGGTAAAATCAGCAATGCAAATATGTCTGAATAATCGACAGTTCGGTTAATATTCCAAAGACCAATATTATTCCATGTATTTATTAATATCTGACTGTATGATGATTTCCAAAGCACAAATGCAATAACAGTTAAAATGAAAATCTTTTTCTTATACTTAGGAAATAAGGTTGTCCAAAATAGTGGAAATATAAAAAGACCTGCGAAATCGGATAATTTCCCTGTTAACCAATTTCCGTAAACTTCTTTTAAAACAAAATCGTTAAGCAAAAGAGTAACGAGTCCAAATATGAACCAAATAGATGTGAATAGTTTAGTGTTTTCTCTCATGCTGATAAATGCGCTATAACGTTCTCCCGCTACAAGCAGTTTGGGATTAAATCAGCGTTATCTTTCGGAATTGCCAAATCTTCCAAATACAAACCAATTTTTCCATTAAGCCAAATCCCCAAATTGCTTGTAGCGTGTGTTAGCTGCTGTAATTATTTCATTTTTATTGTTTCCCATTTGGTTTGTCCTTCATTAAAATTGCAAAGTTCGAAAGTTCCTTTTGATAATTTCTTTACCAATTTTTCAAATCTTACTTTGTCTGGGTCTTGTGTCAAAACATCAAAGTCAGATGTTCCAATTTCTTTCCATTGACCATTCTTTAAACTAAAAATTCGAAGTGATTTGTACCTGCTGGAACAAGAAGAATAAAAAATACCAATTTCGCTAATTCCGTCTTCATCTATGTCATTACATAAAAAGAGATTATCTGGATGGCAACAATATGAGTCTGTATAAAGTCTTGGCAATGTCTTATCATAAAAACAATAAGATTCGCCATCGTCACAATAATTAAAGGGAGGCATTACAAAAACGGTATCATTTTGTTTGTCATTTTTAATACCTTTTAAAATTCTAATACCCTCAAATTCTTCTTTCAGTTCTGAATTTTTATGTGTCAATATAATACAAGTGTCAGATTGATATTTTGAAAAATAATTTTCGATTACACCGAAATTGTCTTTTAACAAACTATCTTTCAAATATTGTTTGTTTGAATTAAGTATAGAAGTCAAACTGTCGGTTTTATAAATTTGACCAGTTTTCGTTTTTTTTGATTCTATATTATACTTGTCCTTGAATTTGCAAGAAATTGTCAAGGTAAGAATTGTCAAAATAATTACAATGGTTCTATTCATATCCACTTTTTCGGTATTATAGCAGCTAACGTTCTGGCACTACAGCGGGTTTGGGATTAAATTAAGCCTATTCTTCGGATTTGCCAAATCATCCCAAATACAAAACCAATTTCCCATTAAGCCAAATGCCCAAATCCGTTGTAGTAGCTGTTGGCGGTAGTATTTTCTATTTATTGTCTTTAACTTTGTTTATAAACCTAATATAGTTTTCTAAATATTCGGTGTTGATTTCTGCTTTCCAATTTGGTTTATTTTGAATAAAATTCAGCCAATTTGTTTTGTGTTTGTCAATTAACTTACTGTTATTTATCTTGTCGAGGTAAGCTAAAGCTTCCATAGCTTCACTTTGGTCAAACCAAAGCTCGCTTTTGGATAAATAATACGCTAAATAATCATCTAAATATTCGGTTGCTTTTTTGTTGTTTAAGCTAGCAAACATATAAGCGTATATTCGTCCAGCGTAACAAACTTCACTTTTTAGGAAGTGTATACCAATAATGTCTATTAAATCTGAATAGTTATTGATTATTGCAAAGAATGCTCCAGTTTGTCTTGTTCTCCAATTAAGATCTCCAAGCAATTTTATAACATCTTCTTTTGTTATTTTCTTTTTTGCATCTAACAATAATTCAAACCATTCTTGATTAGTTTCTTCAAGATTCATATAAAATGGAACAGCCCACTCTTTAATAAATTCAGGTGTTAATTCTTCTTCATTTTTAAACGAAATTAAGTTTTCAAAAGTAGACTTATGCCTTACAGTTGCACCAAGTGAATGAAGTCTGATTTGCTCGTTTAGATTTTCCATTAATTAGTTCAATTCTGTTGGATTTTCATTTTGATATTTTTGGCTAATATTACCGCCAACGTTCTCGCGCTTGGCGAGGTTGGGGATTAAAGATGCGAGATTTTTCGGTTAAACACAAATTTTCCAAATACAAAAACATCTTTCCATTAAGCCTAAAACCCCAATCACGCCAAACGGCTGTTGGGAGAGGTTTGCTTTTATTTATGTTTTATTTAATCAGTTTTACTTTTTAAGTTTCTACTTGTCATTTTTACACTTTAATTTTTAAGTTTTATTTGTTCTATTTTGCTTTCTTTCGGTGATTTATTTTAACATTCAATGGATAAGAAAACTGAAAAATAATAGATAGATACGATTATTGGAATTAGACTTAAAATAAACGCTAGAATTTTACTTTCCAAGTCGGTTTTGTAAATGATGATTAGGATTAAGTTTGCAATTGCACAACAAAATATTATGATTAGAGATAAAAAGCATATTACAGAAAGCAATCCAACATTAATATTTAGTTTATCAATCGCAAATAAAATAAGAATTGACAAAGCGAATGCTAATAGAATTTTGATTGAATTGTTTTTAAGTTTTTGCATAATGTAAGTTATTCGATTGTTAAAAACGCATTTTTGGTCAAATCTCTCCCAACGTTCTGGCACTACAGCGGGTTTGGGACTAAATTAAGCTCATTCTTCGGATTTGCCAAATCATACCAATACAAAACCAACTTCTCATTAAGCCAATTGCCCAAATCCGTTGTAGTGGCTGTTATAGCTCGTTTTTCTTTAGGTTCAAAACAATTGTGTCTGTTATAATTCTTTTTGTCCAACCAACACCTTTTGCAGGATTTCGTTCTTCCACAATTATTTTGAATTTGCTCGGTAATTTTTCAAAACGCATTTCTTTTTTATTTTCATTGATTCCATATGAACTTTTTCCAAACCTATCATTTGTTACAGGCATTAAACTAAAAATAAAATCCTTGTTAGTTTTCTTAAATTCAAGTACAATATTATAGCCATCCGTTTTTTCAAGTTTAGGAGATGAGCAATCGTCAGTGTTTATGAACCAAGATTTTTCAACCCAAACATTAGTTATGATAATTTTCTCTTTGTAGTTTTTTAATCGGATAGTATTAAGTGAAGCTATGTATTTACCAATGTAAAATCCTGATTGTTTTGAAGTTTTAATATTTTCAGATGTTTTTGGGCAATTTTTACATTTAATTTCACATTCACATAGAAAATTTGAAACATAATAGTAAGCGATTACAATTATTATTAAGCCTAAAATTATTCCAATTATTTTCTTCATTTCACTGTCGGTTTTTTAAAATGAGCTATAACGTCTTGGCACTACAGCGGGTTTGGGATTAAAAATGAGTAATCTTTCAGTTATGCCAAATCATCCCAAATACAAAACCAACTTTCCATTAAGCCAAATGCCCAAATCCGTTGTAGAGGCTGTTGTATGCAGTTTTTTTATTTACAATTTTGTTCTAATGCCCGTTTAACTTTTTTATTTCCTAAATTCAATGATTTTCTCCAATTTAGACAAGCATTTTCATTATCATTTATCAACTTATACACATTTCCTAAATTTGCATAAACTAATGCATAATCAGATTTAATTTCGATTGATTTTTTATAATCGAAAATAGCTTTTGAGTACTGTTTAATTTCCATATAAGCAAATCCACGATTCATATATGCTTCATTATCATTTGGATTTAATTCGATAGATTTTGAATAATCAGCAATTACATTTAATTGTTTCCCTCCAATTTTCTGTTGTGAGTATGCTCTATTGAAATATGCTTCATTATCATTTGGATTCTGTTCAATTGCTTTTGTAAAAAAATAGATTGATTTTTCATAATTTTCGTTTTTTGCTTGAAAAATACCTAAATTAAAATAATCATCTCCTTTACAGTTTATTAAAAGTATTGACAAAAGTAAAATGGTTATTGTTTTTCTCATAAATTTTGACTCTGCTTTAAAATTGCATACAACGTTCTGGCGCTTGGCGAGGTTGGGGAATAAAGATGCGGGATTTTTCGGTTAAACACAAATTTTCCAAGTACAAAACTAACTTTCCATTAAGCCTAAAACCCCGATCTCGCCAAACGGCTGTTAGGCGACGTTTTATATCAATCGCCGAAATTTATGTCTATTATGGAATAACCTAAGGCCTTTTTTTCAATTCTGTCCATTAAAAATTTTTCATCTAAAATTATTTTTTCTCCTTTTACTATTTTCAATTCTTTGAATAATTCTAAAAGTTTAAAATAATCCCAATTATATAAACTATTAATTTTGTATTTCTTATCTCTACTTTTTAAAATTAGTACATACTCACTGTGACCTCGACCTTGAGCTTCTCCTTTAAGTTCAAGTTTTAAATTATTGATCTCTAAATTGTCCGTCCATTTTGAATTAAATGTTTGTCCATTGATTATTAACTTTTCTTCATTTATATGAACGGCATATATGTATGATTTGGTTTTAAAATAAGTCAAGATTGCGAATGCGATTGTGTAACAACAAATTAATATTAAATAGACATACCAATTCATTTTTCCATTAAAAGCTACACCAATTGTAAATAAAATTATCATACAAGCAAAAAGTGGAAGAAATGTTGATTTCATTCTTTTAAATAAACTTAGTTCTTCGTTGATATATGATTTTTCTACCATGTTTCTAAAAATGTTGCCTAACGTTCCCGCGCTACACGCAGTTTGGGACTAAATTAAGCTCATTATTCGGATTTGCCAAATCTTCCAAATACAAACCATTTTTTCCATTAAGCCAAATGCCCAAATTGCTTGTAGCGTGTGTTACCAGTTGTTTTTTTATCCCACCCATAATTCATCCTCATAAATTATTTTCCACTTTCCGTTATCTTTTTCTAAATAGATGGCTTTTCCCCATCCGCAATTACCAAAGCATATTTCATTTATTTCAATATAGGCCTTGTTGTTGTCGGCTGAAATTATTGGAATAGTTAAATATAAAAAGCTTGCATCAAGATTGTTTTCAGATTTCATTTTCTGTTCTTCGAATGTTGTCATCAATATTTTTTTCGCAATAGAGCTATTGATAGTATACGTTTTCAGAACATTGTTTTGCGCTAAAATCTTCAAACTGTCTTTTTTAGGAAAAAAAGCAACATCTAATTTATAATAAAACAAATCATTTAAATATATTCCATTCGCAGGTTTTGGTGGAATCGTTTTAGCATTTAAATCTAGTTGATAAACTTTCAGTTTTTTTAATTGCTTGCTTAACGGAATAGCTGTAGAATCGTTTTTGAAAACATTTAAACTGTCTTGTAGAATTACACATTCAACAATTTTTTCAATTTCATTATTTTTTTCAATGACTATATTTTCCTTCTTGTTGTTTTGGCAACTAAAAGCAACTATTATAATAATCAAAAAAAAGAAGTTTCTCATTTAAATCATTGTTGTTTAAAATAACTGGTAACGTTCTCGCGCTACAAGCAGTTTGGGACTAAATTAAGCCCATTATTCGGATTTGCCAAATCTTCCAAATACAAAGCCAACTTCAAATTAAGCCTAAAACCCAAATTGCTTGTAGGGTGTGTTATGGGTTGCTTGTTTTAGTCGAAATTACAATTAAACCGTAAACTTTTTAAGTTTCTATTGTCAGATGCCAATTTTTTTTATTTGTTAACGATGATTTGATTTCTTTCGTCAATAATTATTCTTGCATCCAAGTCTAAAATTTCATTATTCGTTTTTGGGTCTTTTTCGACTTTAAAAGTATAAAACCAAGTTTCTCCTTTGTCAAACGAAATCAGTGCTAAACCAGCTGTAAATTTCACTTTCTTTTTAGCATCTTCCATTTCCAAACTGAAAGGAATACTACATTGTAGTTGATTTTTATAACTAATTATTTCAGAGTTTTTCCCGAATGAAATGTTTGTGACTTTAACTCCTTTTGCTTCATAATTTTTACTCAATTCCGTTAGTAAGAAAACTAAATCTTGTTTTGTTTTCAAATATTCGATTAGTTTTGGTGTTGCAAAATCTGAAAGTGTTTCAAAATCTTTTTCTAAAAACAATTTTCGAAAACTTAAAGTAGATTTTTCAATTTTATCTGATAAATTTTGTCCATTCATTATTAATGGAAATATGAATAATAATAGACAAACGTAGTTCTTCATTTAGATAGTTTTTTTAGTGAATACAACTTACTGATTGTTTTTCTTCAGCGTCATTTCGGCACAAGTAACCCATAACGTCTTGGTACTACAACGGGTTTGCGATTAAATTAAACCCTATTTTCGGATTTGCCAAATCATCCCAAATACAAAACCATTTTTTCAATTAAGCCAAATGCCCAAATCCGTTGTAGTGGCTGTTATATGCTGCCTTTCTTGTCATATTATGTGTTTTGAATAAAATAGCAAGCTACTTTTGAAGTTGGTTCAAAAAATACAAACAAATCACCGTCTCCCCAAAAATTTAGTTTTTCATAGTAATGTCTATACCATTCGTCTTTGGGTTCTACATTCGTTCTTTTAGCTGAAACACCACCATTTAGCTGACAAAGAAATTTCATTCTGTTTCCTGATTTTGGACATATTGGAATATCAGGATATTGTATCCAATTTGGTATTCCTGCATCTGCCGTTCCTGAAAATTCCTTCTTCTCAACAAAAGAAAATCTCATTTCATTAAATACAATTTCAGAGGTTTGATTTAAGTCTTCATTATATGATGTGTTTGTGTTTTCAACTTCTTCTCTGTTTATGATTGTAGGCTTATTAAGATTCGAATAGTCTAAAAATACGTTTTCGATATTTAAATAAATTGGACAGATAAGATGAACTTTAAAAGGTAACCAATTAAAATTTCGGTCTTGGTTGTTAATATATCCTAAATATTGAAAAGGAACTACGCAATTATTTTCTGGAATTTGGAATTCATTCGGTATTTCACCTCCAAGTTGGTGTAGTCCTCTGTTGTCTTCAACTAATTGTAGAATTCTATTTTCTTCAAACTTTTTGTATTCAAGTCCAATTTCCTCTACTCTAAGTTCACGGTCTTTTCTATCGCCATCTTCATAGTCATATGCTTTTATTAGTTTATCATTTTCAAAAACTAATTCTATTCCACTATAAAGTGTCTCAACTGTTGACTTATTAGTTATTTGTGTAGCAATGAAATTTTCACATTGTTGATCTCCGTTTAAGCGAACTTCCCAACCTGCAAGGAAAACACTTTTAGTTATTTTATTTTGTCTGCTAAATAAGTTTTTAAACATTATTGTCGATTTTACGGTTTTTCTTCATAAGGTTGCATATAACGTTCTGGTACTACAGCGGGTTTGGGACTAAATTAAGCCCATTCTTCGGATTTGCCAAATCATCTCAAATACAAAACCATTTTTCCATTAAGGCAATTGCTCAAATCCGCTGTAGTAGCTGTTAGCACACGTTTTTACTTTTTATAAACTACCAATCTAATTCTTTTAAATTCTCCACTAACATCATAATATAAATCAGCTGACAAATCATTCTTTAGCCATTTGTATCTGTCTGTGTAGTTATAACTTGTATCTTTTCGTTTTTCAATTTCTACAACTTTTGGCTTTCCTAAATTCTTACTTATCAAGTCTTTTAAATTGCACATTTTTTTTTCGAAAGCTTTTACTTCCGTTGTATTTAAAGTCTTTAAAGTGTCTGTTTTCGCTGACCATTCATAAAAAATAACTTTCATCAAACTATCATTTCGTGTGTAGAAATAATCAGTTTCAAGATTCAAGGATTCTTGCTTTTTTTCATAAACTTTTGGGTATGAAAGTATGTAATTATTAGTGTTGGGGTAATAGCTAGTTCCAATTCCAAATGTATTATTGTAAGTTCTTTCTTTGGAGTCAATTCCTCTTTCAGTTTCTATTGCGTCACTAAGTTTTAAGCTTTCAATATTCTCAAATCTATTTTCATCGAATAAAAATGCGTCTTCATTCTTTTTGCAAGAAACGAAGTTTAATATGATTAAGAGTATAATTGTCTTTCGTAATATTTTCATAAAATGTGTGCTAACGTTCTGGTACTACAGCGGGTTTGGGACTAAATTAATCCCATTCTTCGGATTTGCCAAATCATCCCAAATAAAAAACCAACTCTCCATTAAGCCGATTGCCCAAATCCGTTGTAGAAGCTGTTATAAGCCGTTTATTTTTTTCTCTCCAATATTCCAATACAAAATTTTGCTTTTCGAATTGTTTTTGGCTAAATAAAAATGACCAAATTTTACTAATTCTAAACTGCCAAATTTTATACTGTTTGTATTTTCAATCCAATCAGGGCGAAGCTTTTCTATCGCCAGTAATTTTCTTCTAAGTGATTTTTTATCAACTTTCTCACTAACCAAAAATATTGAATCGTATTTTTTATGGTTTGTGTAATTAAAACTTCCGAAAACTGTATGTGAGCTTAAGTAGGAGGAGTTTTTTAAATTTGTTGCGTCAGGAAAAATAATTTCTGGAAACCAACCCTTATTTCTTTGATTTGCCTTTGAAAATTCTGCATAAGAATCGTAATTCTGTTCGTAAGCTTCGGAACAAGAAATGAACGTTAGGAAAATAAATGTCAGCAAATATTTTTTCATAATATCTTTCGTGTTCGTTGTAAATGGCTTATAACGTTCTGGCGCTACAAGCAGTTTGGGACTAAATCAGCGTTATTTTTCGGATTTGCCAAATCTGCCAAATACAAACTAATTTTTCCATTAAGCCTAATACTCAAATTGCTTGTAGCGTGTGTTAGCGGTTCGTTTTTATTATTTTATCGAGTTCATTTTCAATGTTGATATTTGGAAAATTGAGTTTAACATACTTAATAAAGTCGGAATTTGAGCCTTTACCGTTTAATGACCAAACTCTTGTCGGACTTGCATTTGTTACTAATTCAAAAATTCCTTCTTCGGTCGAAAGTTTTGAAGTCCAAGGCACAATTTTGTTGTCAATAAACTTTATGATTGAATCGAATTTTACTTTGTCAATTCCATAAACGTTACAGTTGTTACTTTCAATTATTTTTGATTCGTTACTGTATTCATCAAACCGTTCTAATTCTCCACCAAATATCTGTTTGACCAATATTTGTTTTGGATTGTCAGTAAATTTATGATAAAAGAGACCAGTGTGTCCGAATAAAAAACCTTTGATATCGCTTGTCTTAGTCAATTTTTTGGAATAGAAACTCGGCAAAATTTCAAGATTTACCCATTCACCTGGAGTATTACTTCTACTTGACCAAAATGCAATTACGAGTTTGATGTTGTCTTTTTCAATGGTTAATTTTGGTCGTGAGCTAGAATATTTAAACCCTTTGGCTTCGTAATGTTTACCAAGTTCGTCACACAATGCTTGAAAAATTTCTTGGCAGGGTGTATATTTTGAATATTCTAATAATGTCTTATTTTCTGTCCAACTCATAATTGTTTTATTGAGTTTGCATTTTTCTTAAAATGATCGCTAACGTTCTGGTACTACAGCGGGTTTGGGATTAAATTAAGACCCATTTTCGGATTTGCCAAATCTCCCAAATACAAAACCAACTTTCCATTAAGCCAATTGCCCAAATCCGTTGTAGTAGCTGTTACCTGTTGTTGCTATTCTTTATCCACCCAACAGTTTTCAAATTTTCTATTTTCGGATAAATATCATCAGCGGTATTTGGTATTCGGTCACTTCCAGAAGAAAAGAGTATATATTTTTCTCCAACCTTTTTGTAATTATAATTACTATTCTTAAGTTCCGATTGGGTTGGATCTTCTGTATAAATAATTACATTTGGCTTTTCCATTTGTTTTAAATTGTCCGGATAATTTCCTTTTTGAAGCTTATAATATTCAATGTCTTTCACTAACGCATTTAACTGAAATTGGGCAATCTTTTCCCAACCTTTTTTTCCAGCGTCTGAAGAGAAACCGACAAAAAATAGTGCAGAATATACTATTACAGTAAAAAGCATACAAGCTATTCCAATCCTCGTAAGTTTTCGGTCTTTATATCTAAATATTCCATAAAGTGTAAGTCCTAATCCAACGAAAAAGCCGACAAGGGGGAATAAGCCTAAATACCCTAATTTGTATGGAGGTGTTGTATTCTTAATGTTATTTATATTTTGAATGTTTTCCATTTAAGTTGAATTCGTTTGCAATAACAGGTAACGTTCTGGTGCTACAGCGGGTTTGGGACTAAATTAATCCCTATTTTCGGATTTGCCAAATCATCCCAAATAAAAACCATTTTTCATTAAGCCAACTGCCCAAATCCGTTGTAGTGGCTGTTGGCAGTAGTTTTTTTTAGTATATAAATGTTGCTTTTGGCATTTTAGTTTCAAAGTCCATAATTATTTTTTTATCAATTTTGTCAGCATCTATTGTAATTGATTTTAGTCGTTTCATTTTAAGTAAACTATTCGGAAGATTAGTCAATTCGTTTTCGTATAAGTTTAAATCTTCTAAATTTTCTAGTAATGAAATTTCACTTGGCAGTTCTTTGAGATTATTCCCGCCTAAATAGATTGTCTTAAGCCTTTTGCATTTTGAAAGCTCCAAAATAATGTTTTTAATGTCGATTTTCTCTTGGTTGATGTAGCCGAATGTTTCTAAATTATTTAGTTTGTCAAATTTTAGGTTTAAAATCTTAATTGGATTATTTCCTAAGCGTAGTTGTTTGAGATTTTTAAATCGATGAATTTTTGATAAGTTGGTTGTAAAGTCAAATTCAAACATACTAGTTAAGGTGAGTTCTTCAATGTTTACATTCTTTTCATAAAATGCCTCTGGAAAAGTCCTAATGTCATTCCACCAAATATCTAACACTTTAAGTTTTTTAAGTTTAGTGATTTCAATTGGGAATGTTTTAAAATCATTCATTCCAATATTTAAAATTTGTAGGTTTTGCAGTTCTTCTAAATGGTTAAGTTCTGTTAGGTTATTTAAAGAAACATTTAATTCTTGAAGATTAGAGAGTTTGAAGATTATTTTCGGGATTGTTTTCAGATCTTTTTCTGATAAATCAACACGATAAACCAATTCTAGATTTTTTGGCAAACTATCTAAATTTTTAACTACTTTTTCATTTTGTAATTCACTTAGCGACATTATTTTTTCTTCTTGTTTTTTATTACAAGAAGTAAGTATAATTAGAAATAAAAATATTGTCGTTATTTGATTTTTCATAAAATTACTGCCAACGTTCTGGCGCTACACGAGGTTTGGGACTAATTTAAGCCCATTCTTCGGATTTGCCAAATCATCCCAAATACAAAACCAACTTTCCATTAAGCCAAATCCCCAAATTGCTTGTAGCGTGTGTTAGCAGATGTTATTTTTATTTTAATTCATATCTAAATACCATATCGGAATTTACGTTTTTACCTCTTATTTGTGCAGGTTTCCAATTTTCTGTTTTTAAATATTTTTTGATTTCTTCTTTTAATTCTTTATCAAACTTGTGATTTGTTTGTAAATCATATATGAAATTAAAGTTTGCTATTGTTGCTTTTCCCTTTTTGTTAACATAAAATCGTATATCTACAAAGGCATAGGCTGAGTCATTAATATTTTTTCTGTTTTTATAATCTTTTGGGTAAGTTATTTTAGTTTCTACTTCTTTTTGTAATACATCACTAAATTCGTCTTGATAGTCACTTTTATCATTTGGATAGTTAGGACGTTTATCACAATTTGCATAATATAAAGTATCATTGGTAATGTTTTTAACATACAATTTATCAGAAACAGTTAATATAGAATCAATAAACTTTTCGCCATATTTTTCAATAATCTTTTCTTTCATAAAGGAACAATAACAATGTGTTTGGTTTTCATCTACTAGGTCAGAAACCACAATACCTTTAAATTCAATGTTATTTTGTTTAAAGACTAAAGTAGCCTCTTTTTCCGAACGTAATCCGTGATATAATAGACCGCCCATCGTATGACAGTAAATTAATTTACCTTTTTTAATATCAACTTTTGCATTTTCGACATCTTTTAAACAAGTGGTGTCTTTTTTTGAAATATTATCAAATCTGCTTTTCTTATCCTTTTTTTCAAAATTACAAGAGACAAATAATATGCAAATTAATATTAGAAATATTTTCTTCATAATTTAGATTTTTGTTGTTTTGCGCAATAATATCTGCTAACGTTCTGGTACTACAGCGGGTTTGGGACTAAATTAAGCCCATTCTTCGGATTTGCCAAATCATCCCAAATACAAAACCATTTTCCCATTAAGCCAATTGCCCAAATCCGTTGTAGTAGCTGTTGGCGGTAGCTCTTTTTAGCACAAATTTTGTCATTTTTCATTGTGTTGTTCTCTCAAAATTCTATCAACAATCTCTGTTGCTCGCTTATAAGTAATTCCTTTTTCTTGGTCAATAGTCAAGAGATGTTCTTCTTCAATTGATTTAATTGCTGGAATTATTCCAACTTCTTGTTCTTTTGCAATTGTCTTTATGTTTAATGTATCTCCGTAGGTTGGAACTATAGTTTGTAACCAACCAAAATAGGGTTCTGCATTTATTCTGCTTGGGTCTTCCCATAAGTCTATTCGTTTCCCAAAGTTGTCTTCGCTTATTGAAATCCACACATTAAAAACTAAATTTTCGGTATGGTCAATTATTGGAATTGTTATTCTTCCGCGATGAAAAAAATGTTGTTTGTCAACAACACACAAACTTTCTTTAAGTTCAATTCGTTGTTCGCGTTCGTCAGGAGGAACAGAAAAATAATAGTCGGGATATTCAGAACCAAAACAAAGCGGTAACTCATCGTAAGTCTCTCCACAACAAGAACATTTGTAACTCGGTTTGCTTTTTCCTTTTTTCAAAAATGAGAATAATTTCATTTAATTAAATTTCGTTTTTTCTGTTAGAGTTACCGCCAACGTTCTGGTACTACAGCGGGTTTGGGACTAAATTAAGCCCAATATTCGGATTTGCCAAATCATCCCAAATTTAAAACCACCTTTCCATTAAGCCCAATGCCCAAATCCGTTGTAGTGGCTGTTATGCATAGTTGTTTTTATTCGGGTAGTTCATAAAATTTCTCTCCTTTGCGAATTTGGAAAATCAAAAAATCTGTAAATCTTTCACCAATTCCAATGATAATTTGTATATCATTTATGTTCCATAATTCTGTTTTTCTTCCGTACGAAATTTTCGTTTGACTTGGTTCTCCAAAATGCTCTTTAAATAAAAGTGAATTTTTTTCTGCAGTTAAATATATTGATTGCGCAGTTTCATTTTCTTCTTCAATATGCACGAATTCCAAAGTTCCATTTTTATTAAGATAATCATTTCTAATAATTTTTACATTCATTTTTTGATTACCAAAACATAATTTACTTTGCCACTCTATAAATTCTCCGTTCTGACTTATTTCGGGATTGTCAATCATTTTTAATTGCTCAATACTTTCTCCCCAAGTAAGTATTTTTCAGTGTCTTCGAAATAGATTCCTTGGTCTAAACTAAAAGGCATTTTCATATAGTTCGGTCTTTTACAATTATGCATAACGTTCTCGCGCTACAAGCAGTTTGGGGTTAAATAAGCGTTATTTTTCGGATTTGCCAAATCTTCCAAATACAAAGCAATTTTTACATTAAGCCAAATCCCCAAATTGCTTGTAGCGTGTGTTATAGAGCCTTTATTTTATACTGCTTGTTTCCATATCCAAAAGTCTAACTTCATTATTTACATAAGCAAAAACCATTTTAATTTTAAATTTACCATAACTTCTTTGACTTTCAGTTGTTACAACTTTCACGGAATCACTAGTCAAAATATTTTTAAAATCATTTGGAATTGGCCATTTCTCTTCTTTTACAATATTAATCTGGGTAAGTTTTGGAATTCCATATTTTTCTATGCCTTCTAAAACACTTTTTGTCATTGCATCAATGGCTTCGATGTTTTGAGAATTATTTTCAATTCCTAAATATTCGTTTTGTATTAATTCAAATTGATTTTTTTGTATTGCTTTGAGAATATATTCAGTTTTTTCAATTGGATTATTTGTTTTGTGAACCTTGTTAGAACATCCTAAAATTATAAGTGAAATAAATAAGATTTTAATTCTCATGCTTTTTTTTTTTAAATGCTCTATAACGTTCTGGTACTACAGCGGGTTTGGGACTAAATTAAGCCCATTCTTCGGATTTGCCAAATCATAACAAATACAAAAACATTTTACCATTAAGCCAATTACCCAAATCCGTTGTAGTAGTTGTTGGGCGATGTTTTTATTTTTGAGCGTATTCACTAGCTATTCTACCTGAAATTAATCCTGCAACTGTCCCAAGTCCAGGCCACGTATTATCACCGGTTAGCCAAAAATTTTCTATTCCAATATCTTGTGGAATTGCATTGAGATTTGAGTTTTTAAGAGTTTGCTTAAATCCGCCAACACTTCCATTCGTTCTGTTTGTGAACTTTTGATATGACAAAGGAGTTCCTATTTCGTAAATAACTGCGTTTTTCCCAAGGTTTGGATAAACCTTTCTCGCACATTCAATTAAGTGTTGTCCAATATTTTGTTTTTTTATTTGATATTCTTTTTCAGATAAACTTAACCATTCTGATAGTTCGCAATGTGTTGAAATCATTACAGAACGAAAGCCTGTTGGTGCAGAAATGTTATCGTCTTTTGCAGAAATAGAAATAAACATATTGTTTCCATTTCCTAATTTTGTTTCATAATCAAGTAACATTTGATGATGAGTTAAAATTTGATTTGCAACTTCCTCTTCTGGAATACCTAAAAAAATGACTACTGCACTTCCTTGATGGTTCTCATTCTTTGTTATAAATGATTGTAATTTATTTTTTATAGGATTAGGACAAATTTCATATGTCAAATCTATTGGTAAAGAACTTATAATTTTTTTAGATTTAAATTCCCCTTTATTTGTTGTTATAATCCAATTATCATTTTCCTTTTTGAAATCTAAAACCCTATTTCCTTTTTTTAATGTTCCTCCTATTTTTGAATAATGGTTTGATAAATAATTCCAAAAACTTTTCATTCCTCCGTCTGCTCTCATAAGTCCAGCACCTCTAATGGTAGTTCCTAACGCTGAATTAATAAATGGTGCTTTGTCAATACTACTATGAACTGTGTCTTCAATTAACATCGACAGCAATCCAATAAGTGGTTTGTCATTCTCTAAATTGTATTTTTTTAGTATATCAAGCATTGTTGAATTGATGTATTTTGCCAAATACAAATTTTGGATTCCAATAGTTTTTATTATAATGTATAAATCCTTTGGATTGCGTATTGGTAACTTAATATTTTCTCTGCTTGCATTCCAAAACACTTTTGTTACCTTGTCCATAAGATTCCAAAATTTAATGTGTTTGTCAGTTGAGCCTAATTTGTCTAGACGTTCTTTATTCCATTTTTCAAAATCTCGGTAAAGTGTAACTTGTCTATCTGGAAGCCAAGCGACATAATCAATGTATTCTCCTTTTGGAAGTTCTAAACTTATGTCCCTGAAGAAATTCCCACCAACTCCGTCTTCTACGAAATCTACCAAAGTAGTCGCTCCAACATCAAATGAAAAACCCTTTTTGGTAAAAAATCCTGCACATCCTCCCAACTGTCCATGAGATTCAAAAACAATTGTTTTATATCCTTTACTTTGTAGTCTTAATGCAGTAGAAAATCCAGAAATTCCTCCTCCGAAAATTGCTATGTCGTAATCTTCAATCATTTAGTTGTCAGTGGTGTATATGCGCGGTAAAATATCGCCCAACGTTCTGGCACTACAGCGGGTTTGGGACTAAATTAAGCCCTATTTTCGGATTTGCCAAATCATCCCAAATACAAAACCATTCTTCCATTAAGCCAAATGCCCAAATCCTTTGTAGTACCTGTTAGCGATAGTGCCTTTAGTTAACAATATTTTTATAATTCTGTTCTTCTAATTTTCCAAATCGATAATAAGTTCTAAGTTCATCTGAAAACATTGTTATGTTTTCTGTTTTAGTCTGTAGAAAAAAATATTTTTGACATTCTCCACCTTTTTTATATATCTCAATATAATTTTTAACGCCATTTGATTTTTTACGTTCCCAAGCTTTTATATTACCATTAAATTTTCCGAGAAAATAAATACTTAAAATGCTTATTTTTTCAATATCGTAAATTGTGTAAACATCAAGATTACAAGTAATTTTATCGTTATCTATAATCAGGTAACCACTATATTCTCCATTTGTGGTTTCACAAATAAAAAAATTGCTTATCATAAAAAAAAGTGAATATAGAAAAGTAATGATTACAAAAACAAATCCAAATAATTCTAGATTCTCTTCATTTGAAGGAAAGTTAGATTTTGTAGAATAGATTAAAAACACAATTGAAAATAAAAGCAATAGAATTAGTAAACGCTTATCAATCTTAAAAGAGTTGTTTGGAGTGTATATTCTGAGTTTCTTTTCCATTAGTGTTTTTAAAATTCAAAGTAGGCTTTGAGTTATGAATAGCTGAATTTTCTAGTTTTCCGTGGCATTATCGCTAACGTTCTGGCACTACAGCGGGTTTGGGACTAAATTAAGCCCATTCTTCGGATTTGCCAAATCTTCCAAATACAAAACCATCTTTCCATTAAGCGAAATGCCCAAATCCGCTGTAGTGGCTGTTAGGCGACGTTTTTATTTCCAGAATTGCCAAGGTTTTTTGTTACTCTTTTTCTGCCACTCTTTAAAGCGTTTATCTATTACAAACCCTATTTTTTCGTAGTTTTCCCAACTGTTTTCATATTCATAAATACTATCTTGATTTGAATCTAAATTGTTTGCATAATCGCCAAAATATTTGTCAGATGAATAATAATCTTCGGTAAATTTTAGTCCTATTTCATTCAAATCTTCTGCCCAAAACTTTCCATCACAACATTTAATCAGGAAATCACGACCAGTAATTTTTTTGGCTTTTACATCTTCTAATAAGCTTGCAGATTCCGTCAAGTGAATCTCGCCAATTAAATTGTTTTCGATAATCCAATTTAAATACATTCCGATATGAGTTCCTCCATTTTCAAGAGGAACATTTTCGGGAAAATCTTCTGTTTGATGCCAATCTATTCTGTCTATACTTGCCATTTATGATGGTTGTGTTAAATGTTGCCTAACGTCTTGCTACTACAGCGGGTTTGGGACTAAATTAAGTCCTATTTTCGGATTAGCCAAATCATCCCAAGTACAAAACCATCTTTCCATTAAGCCCAATTGCCCAAATCCGTTGTAGTGGCTGTTAGCTGTAGCCATTATCGGTATTCATATTTTACAATTTCCAAACGAAACTCCTTGAGTAATTTGTTGTAATTTTCAAGATTTTTTTTATCACTGTCGTAAACATCAATAACTAGGGTTGAATCAGTTTTAATCGCACCAAAATTCTGTCCAGCATTTCCAGGAAAATCTTCTTTAATCTTACTTTTAATAAGCTGTGATAAGTAAATATTAATTGCTTTTTTCTGTTTGTCGGCTAATTTTATTTCTTTGATTATATACGGTTGTTGAAATTCTGGCTTTCCATACAACTCTCCAATTTTATTACAATCTACTTTTGTTCTTTTATAATTGGCGTAGAATTGCTTGTCCTCTTTAGAAAATATTTCAAAACTTTCTTTATGTCCGCCCCATTCTCCACATTCATCAAAATTAGCGTAAAGAATTAATCTCGTTTTCGACCCAAAGGCACCAAGATCGGCTGGTCGAAAAAAATCTACATTGTCATTTTGGTTTAGTGTTACAGTATCATTTTTTTCCGTTTTCTTATTACAAGAAATCATCATAATTGTAAATAATAACAAAAGGATATTTTTCATTTTAGTTTCTTGATTTGTGGATGGTTACAGCTAACTTGTATATATGTCTGACTACGTCCGACTTATCTACCCCAAATTGGGTCGCTATGTCTGACAATTGTCAGTATTATTTCTTTTCAAAAATAGGATTTTTATTTCATAAATCATCAAACGGACTTTTTATTTGTTGAATACTTTTCGTACTAACATGGGTGTAAATTTCGGTAGTTTTACTACTTTGATGGCCTAATAATTCTTGAATATACCTTAAATCAGTTCCGCTTTCAAGTAAATGCGTAGCGAAGCTATGGCGCAACCAATGTAAACTTACAGGTTTTGTTATGGCAACTTTTTTGAGTGCTTGTTTTAATACACTTTGCAAACTTTTTTCTGAATAGGGCTCACCAGGATTTGCACCTTCAAACAAATAGGTTGTGGGTTTAAATAAGACATAGTATTCCCGAAGCATTTCTAAAATTTTAGGAGATAAAGGTGTAATTCTGTCTTTTTTTCCTTTGGAGTTTTTTAAGCAATACAATATTTCTTTTAGAATCGATATGAACAGGTCTAAGCGCTAATAATTCACCACAGCGCAAGCCACAACTGTATATCAGCGAAAGCATCATTTTGTGTTTGATGTTACTATGGGCATTCAAAATCAATTTGACTTCTTCTTTGCTCAAAACATTAGGTAGGGTTTTGGCATTTTTGGGACGATGAATTTTATCCACTATCATCTTGGTTTCTCGAATGGTTTGAAAAAACAATTTAACAGCATTAACGATTTGGTTTTGATAAGAGGCCGAAAGATTATTTTTTAAGATATACTCGTTATTATATACAATCACATCTTCGTTGGTAATTTCGGCAACCGCTTTCTCCCGGTAGAAAACCAAAAAAGATTTCAGGGCTTCGCTGTAAGTCGTAACAGTGTTTTCGCTGTAACGTTTGGAACGCAGTATTTGTTTGAATTTTTCGATTTGCTCAATGCCGTCTTCTGATGGTAATGAATAAGAGGGAGGTGCCAAATGAAATCGCTCTCTATTTTCAACCGTATCAGGAAGGTGCCCAACTCCCAAACTTTGACTCCAGCGAGAACCTGTTAGCTTTTTTATTCGAACTATTAATTCGGTGTTTTTCTCAAAATAAACTGCTATTCGCTTTTCTTTTTTATACGTGATAATTTTGGCTTCCCAATTCATACTTATGCAATTTAACTACTAAAATAATAAATTAAGATCAATCTCAAAATGAGTATAAAGACAAAAGAAGAGTAATAAAATAAGCTGAATTTTGGTAGATCGTGCAATTATCAATTCCCTTCAAAGTTTTATATTTTAATCATCGAAGAGTTTAATTTTTCTTCACACATATTATGGTAATCTTTCACTATTAAAATTAGGTAATCAAACGGCTCTTTATTCTTCTTAATCTTATTTAATTTCGTCACAAAGTTCGGGAATCGCCTGCGGGCGCTAGCAAAAAATTCCCCCATAAATGCAGGAAAAAATTCCTGCTTTATTGCGTTGCTTTTTGCGCTTGCTGAGCGATTCCCAGCGAATATTCCATAATTAATATAAAATATAGAAACTATGGAAACTTTAAATCAAAACTGGCAGACTGTATCTGAAATTGAACTGATCTACAAAACAAAAGTAAAAAACTCTGAAAGACCACAAATCAAATCTTCAAAAGATGCATATATACTAATGCTTTCAGCTTGGGATTATAATAAAATAGAATTCTTCGAGCAGTTCAAAGTATTGCTTTTGAATCACGCTCATAAAGCACTTGGTATTTACGAAATTTCTTCTGGAGGAATTGCAGGAACTGTTGTAGATCTTAGATTAATATTCTCGGCAGCTCTGAAGGCAAATGCCACATCTTTGATGATGATCCACAATCATCCTTCAGGAAACCTAACAGCCTCTGAAGCCGATAAACAGATAACTCGAAAAGTAAAAGAAGCAGGAAGGCTCCTTGATATCACCTTACTGGATTCATTAATTATAACTTCCGAATCCTACTACTCCTTTGCTGATGAAGGCGCTTTATAAGCGCCTTTTTAACTAATTTTATATCCAAAAAAGTTAAAGATTATCCTATGTATATTTTTAAGATGCAAGTGCAATAATCATATAGTAATCTTCAATAAAATGGTTAGATAATTGAATGCTTCCCGCTACTAAGACAAAGCTTCAGAGAAATCTGGAGCTTTTTGTTTTAATTTACAGCTCGCCGGCTTATATCTGCCGCGGCGGACACAGGTTCGAGTACTGTTCCCGCTACAACGAGAAAAGCTTCAGAGAAATCTAGAGTTTTTTTTTGTTTTTGACTATTTCTTTATAATGCTCTTTGTTAACATCACTTTTCTTATCCTAAAATTAGGAATAGAACTATTTTAACTGATTTATTCATTTCTTAAATTAAATTTTCAGACTATTAAATAAGTCAATAAGCTTATCGTCAGATGGTTTAGGTGCATAGGCATTGACAATATTACCGGCAGGATCTATGAGAATAAAAGTTGGGACAGAAAATACGCCATACGCTTTAAGAAATTGTGATTCCCATTCGTTTTCTGCTAATAATTGAATCCCTCCTAATTGTTTTTCGGTTACAAATTTGCTCCATTTCTCTTGATCTTTTTGTGCATCTATTGAAATGCTTACAAATTCGATGTTCTTTCCTTTGTGTTGTTCTTCTATTTTTTGAAGAAACGGAATTTGTTCACGACAAGGTCCACACCATGTTGCCCAAAGATAGATGTATATATATTTCCCATTTAGACTCTCTAAGGTTGTTTTCCCTCCTTTTTGGTTTTCATAATCAAATTTAGGAGAAGGACTTCCAGGTTTTAAGGCATCGGCTACCAAAAATTGTGTAGTGAGTTTTTCTTTTATTTTTGGGTCGGTTACAATGGATGAAAATTCGTGGTATATTATTTCATAGTTTGAGTTTCTAATATTAACATCTGCGACTGAATATTTAATTAAGTGATTTCTAATACTTGGACTTCTAAGAGCCTTGATTTCCGGTATAGCATTCTTTGCACTAATGAAATACTCGGTACTATCTATTTTAATATTTTGGTAGAATTTAATTATTACCAATTCTTGATAATCAGTTGAAAACAAGAAATCAGAATTGTTGTCTAAATCAATTGTTTCATCAAATTTAGGATAAGTTTCAGAGACTTGGAATCCAGATACTTTTCCATAATACCAATGATCATTTTTATAAGAAAGCAAACGCTTTTGTTCTAGAAAATGAATGTTCCTGGCTTCTTTTTCTTTGAAATTTTTATCAGTAAATTTTGTTTTGTTGTAGAGAGCTAAAATGGAACTTAAAATGGTTGATAAAATGCTGATATAAAATATTGGGTTTACAAATAATTCTTTTGTTTTTGGTTTTAGAACAAACCCATATATAAGAGAGATAAAGACATATATTGAACAATTTAAAATTATTAATTGTAATAGCTTATTACCAAAATTAAGTTTACTACTTAACCAATAAAAAAAGAATATCATAAATACAAAATAATAAATAAATCTCATAACCCCTAGAAACAAAGCTCCTTCACTCAAACTCCTAATTCCGTAAAAATCTTTCATTATAAATTGTTGAAAAGCACCGTATGAAGATGATATAAGAATACTTAAAATAGTATTAGTAATATAATTAGCAAATAAGTAATCTTTAAAAAGTTTTTCATAGTAAATTTATTTATATAATTGATCTACACTTTTTGACCTATAAACAATTCTATGATCATAATTTAAAAAGTCCAACGGATTTTGTCCATTATTTAGGATTAAAATTCTAAGACATTACTTCTTCAAAAGCAGAGCATCTTTAATTCCTTCAAAAGTAATTTTGATTGGTTTAATCGTTCCATCTTCATTAAAATACATTTTATCTATACAAACCTCACGATGATTCCCATTATCAGTGCTTAACGGTCTTCTATGATACACAATATACCATTTATCTGTATTTGGAACATGTATTACAGAATTATGTCCTGCTCCTCTTGCAACTTTAACATCTTGCTGTAAAATTTTATCAATGCGTTTAAATGGTCCAATGGGAGAATCAGCGATAGCGTAGGAAACACTGTAATCCGGACCAGTCCAGTCTCCTTCTGACCACATCATATAATATTTGCTATTTCGTTTAAAAACATATGCTCCTTCAGCATAATTTTGAGGTGTAATTTCTTTGAATGTTTCTCCATCATCAAATTTTTCAAGATGAAGAAAATCAGCACTCAATTTTACGATATTACAGTGTCCCCAACCTCCATAATACAAATAATTTTGCCCATTGTCATCTTTAAAAACAAATTGGTCAATTGGTTGCGCTCCGTTATGAAAACTGTCGATCAACGGCTTTCCAATAGCATCTTTAAATGGTCCTTGCGGTTGGTTTGAAACTGCTACACCAATTCCACCAATCTGACTGTTAGACTGTATATCATTAGCACTAAAAAACAAATAATATTTATTGTTAGAATGGATTATAGACGGCGCCCAAACAGAATATGCAGCCCAGGAAACATTTTCTATGTCTAAGATATGCGAATGTTTCTTCCAAGTGACTAAATCTTTGGAAGAAAAAGCATTTAAAAACGTCTGTTTTAAGTATTGCTTATTAATTGTGTTTTTCTGAATTTGTATTTGTTTTTCTGAAATCTTTTGTGACACATCCGGAACTCCATAATCATCAGAATAAGTGGGATAAATCCAGTATTCATTTTCAAAAATTATCGCCTCGGGATCAGCATACCATCCTTCAAAAACAGGATTATTATTTTGCATCTTTTGAGTGGTTTTATTTCCAATGTTTTGGGATTTGCAAGAGAATTGCAATCCTATGACTATCGAAAACAGTAATAAGTTATTCTTTTTCATTTTCTATTTTACGTTAAACTTCAAATAATACAAGAAGCTTTTTTATTAGTTAATTTGCTGTTTTTCCACTTCACTTTCTAAGAAACTGTAGACTATATAATCATTGCTAAATTTTTATCTTCAAACCGCTTCCGAAATAGTTTTTGCATTACACTTTTTTGATAGTGAAGATTCCCGAATAATTAACTTAGTCTTAAACACAATATTTTCAGACATTTCGCTTTCTTCATTCTGATTCAGTAATCGTAACATTGAGTCAATTAATTTGGCTCCAATTGCTTCTACTGGCTGAGAAATTGCTGTAATAGACGGATTGTAAATTTCAAAAATTTCATTATCATCAAAATTTACAATTCCCAACTCGTGAAATAAATTGGGATTAGTCTCTTTAAAAACTTCAAATCCGGCTTTTGCTAAATAATTTGTCGCAAAAAAGACCGCATCTAGGTCCATTATAGTATCTATAAATTCTTTTATCTTCTCTTTTGTATTCATTTTTCCTATTTCTTCAAATGGTATTTTAAGTACATGTGCTTTTAGTTTTTTCAAATTAATCGCATCTTCATACCCCTGCAAACGATTTTGCATCTGATTTTGTTCAGAATCAGTCGTTATAAAAGCTATGTTTTTATAATTATTGATAATTAAATGATTAGTTGCATCAAAAGAGGATTGTTGATTATCTATAACAACACTATTACATTTGAGATCGGAGAAATAACGATCAAGCAGTATAACGGGATATTTTTCTTTAATTAAATCTTCGATTACATTTTTTATTCCCGGTGAAGGAACAATAATAAAACCGTCTACATTTCTATTTTTAAACAGTTCAATTAACTCCGTTGATTTTTCATCCTTATTTTCAGTACTGCAGAAAACAAGCTTGTATCCATTCTCATACGCAGCATATTCAATGATTTTAGCCAGTTTTGCAAAAAACCCATTAGAAATATCCTCCACCATAAAAACTAATATCTTTGATTTTCCGGTTCGTAAACTTTGGGCAATTTGGTTGGGTTTGTAACCAATTTTCAATGCATGCTCTAAGATTTCTTTAGTAAGCTTTTTTGATATGTGTTTTTCTTCTGATTTTCCATTTAAAACAAAAGAAACTGTTGTTATTGAGGTTTTTAAATCCTGAGCAATATCCTTTATTGAAACATTTTTCTTCATCATTACTTTAGGATTACATTAAACTAATTAAATATACTGATTGATAATATTTTCAAACAATTCCTGTTTGCCGCTTTGCAAAGTCAATTCTCCGTTTTCATGAGCGATATTGTAAAGGTCTTTCAGGTTTAATTTTCCGTCTGCGAAATCTTTTCCTTTTCCGGAATCAAAAGAACTATATCTTTCTGCTCTTAATTTTTCGTATGGTGATGAAGTAATAATTTTGTCTGCGGTCAATAAAGCTCTTGCAAAAGTATCTGCGCCACCAATGTGTGCTAAGAAAACATCTTCCATATCTGTCGAATTTCTTCTGATTTTAGCATCAAAATTAACGCCTCCGCCTTGCAGTCCGCCGGCTTTTAAGAATACCAACATCGCTTCTGTAGTTTCCTGAATGTTGTTTGGAAATTGATCTGTATCCCAACCGTTTTGGTAATCTCCTCTGTTGGCATCAATGCTTCCTAACATTCCGGCTTTTGCAGCCACTTCCAATTCATGTTGAAAAGTGTGGTGCGCCAATGTCGCATGATTTACTTCGATATTAATCTTGAAATCTTTGTCTAAACCATATTCACGCAAAAATCCGATTGCTGTTGCAGAATCAAAATCGTATTGGTGTTTAGACGGTTCCATAGGTTTTGGTTCAATGAAGAAAGTTCCTTTAAAACCTTGTGCTCTTGCATAATCTCTTGACATAGTAAGGAATTGTGCCATGTGATCTAATTCTCTTCCCATATAGGTATTCAGAAGCGACATATATCCTTCTCGTCCGCCCCAGAAAACATAATTTTCTCCGTCTAAAGCTATTGTTGCATCAAGTGCTAATTTTACTTGTCCGCCCGCTCTTGCCACGACATTAAAATCAGGATTTGTAGCCGCTCCATTCATAAATCTTGGATTTGAAAAACAGTTTGAAGTTCCCCAAAGCAACTTAATTCCGGATTCTGCTTTTTTCTGTTTTAAATATTCTGTAATCGCTGAAAGACGTTTTTCTGATTCTGCGAAAGTTGGTCCTTCGGCAATTAAATCGTAATCGTGAAAACAGAAATAATCGAATCCCATTTTGCTGATAAATTCAAAAGCAGCATCGGCTTTGTCTTTTGCCGCCTGAATTGGATCTGAAGACTGATCCCACGCAAAATTTTGGGTTCCCGGTCCAAACGGATCACTTCCTTGTCCGCAGAATGTATGCCCGTACGCAATGGCAAATCTAAAGTGTTCGCGCATGGTTTTTCCAGCCACAATTTGCTCTGGATTGTAATATTTAAATGCCAACGGATTGTCGGATGCTGCACCTTCAAATTTAATTTGACCAATACCTTTGCAGAATTCTTTATTTCCTAAAACTATCATTTCTATTTTATTTTTTATTTAATATTGTAGCTAATTCTTTTTTCCATTTTTGATAGGCTGTCTGATATGGTTCTTTGTTTTGTAAAGGCAAAAAGGTCATAACATGATCATTTTTTGAAATATCAGAACCGAATTTTTCAAATCGCCAGATACTAATCCGACTGCTCTTGCGGCGCCCACTGCACCTGTTTCATTCAAAACAATTACTTTTTTTCCTGTTTCTGCCTCAACCAAAGCAACTTTGTCTGAAGAACTCCCAATATCATATCCTATACATCTTCTATTCTAATTCTTTTTTATTGAATATTTCTTTATCAATATTTTACGTCATTAAATATTTAAAACTTGCTGTAATTATTTCTCATTTTACCTTATAAATGAAAGAGTTTGCTATTAAACAAACTCTTAATCATTTAATAAGAATTAAAAATCAACCTTAATTGCGAATAATTAATTTTTGAGAAGTAATTGTGTTACCACTACTAATAGCTACAATGTAAATGCCATCACTTAATTTTGATGTATCTATATTATTTTCTCCAGCTGAAATTTTGTTGGAAATTTTAATATTTCCGGAAACATCAATTATTTCAACGCTTACTTTTTCACTTATTATACTTGGAATGTTCACTGTTAACTGATTAGCTGCCGGATTGGGATAAATACTAATCTTATTTTGTTGTTCCTCATTCTCGGCAACACCCAAACTTTGGCTCATTTTTGATGTTGATGAAACCGCTTCCAATTTCCATTGTTGGCAAGAAGCAGTATTCCAAGTCCATTGCCTTACTTCTGCACCATTAGTCGTTAATGCATCTCGAACTTCTAAAGCAAGTCCGCTTGAGCGTGAAATAATTCTGTAATAACCGCTATCTGTTGGTTCAATGCTCCATTGCTCACAAACGCCGCCAACCCACGGCCATTGCTGAATCAGCGCACCAGCTGAATTAGAACATCCCACAATATCCAGTGTTTTATCACTATGTTGTGCCGTTAATTTATAATAACCACTGTCGGTAGATTCGACTTTCCATTTTTGACAAGCACTATTCAGCCACGACCATTGTTGTGCCAACGCACCATCGGTAGTATTGCAACCGCCAATTTCTAAAACCTGATTACTATTTCTGTTAACCAAACGATATGTTTGCCCAGAAACAATTCCATTTCCTCCTCCAAGATGTGTAAAAATGAAACCGTTGGTATTAAAACCTGGTTGATCAATCGCAAAACGCATTACGTAAGTTCCGCTATTTAGGTAAACTTCTTTATGAATCCATTGCCAGTTTTGCCATCCACCTGTATTTGGAGCAACCAAAGAACCCGTTACATTTTGTCCGTTAAATTCTAAATGGAAACTTCCACCACCTGCAGAGGCTACTCTCGCATCAATTGCATAAGTACCGCTCTGTGTAACATTTACGGTATATTCTGTCCATTCACCGGTATCTGAAAAACATAAATTATAATAGCCTTCGGTGCTGTTTTCAATATCTACTCCTTCATTACGATATGCTCCAGTTATATTTTGCGGATTAGTATCATGATAAGCTACACCTTCTCCTCCATTATCAAAATTTTCAGCTTCCACAATTCCGGGAAGATTGATAACTCCTGCATAAGGTGTTTGAACACCGCCTCCGCTAAAGTTTCTCCAATCGGGAAGTTCATCCAATGTAATGACATCATTATCCAAAAACATTTTTTGCACAACGCTCGTTGGTTGCCCTGTTAAATAAGTCCCAGGCCAGTTGGCATACCAAGACCACCAAGTTCCAAAAGCTCTAACTTTATCAGGATCCGGAAGATTTCCGGTTTCTGAAAGTGACAACATTTTATTGATTCCGTTAGTTTGCATAAAAGATTGTGTTCCATCCCAATCAACGCTCATACTTGCTCCGGCATTTCCATAAATATCAAGACTAAATATATCCACATAACTATTTCCCGGATACCAGGCTGCATCTGCTGTACCTGTATAAACCCAAATTAAATTATGAAGACCATGATAATTTACTAATCTGTTGTACATAATCTGCCATAATTCTTTGAATGGTCCTGGCCCTTTTGCACCCCACCAAAACCAGCCACCACTAGCCTCATGAAGTGGTCTGAAAAGTACTGGAATATTAGCATTTGAATATTTCTGAAGCTGCACTGCAATAGCATCAATATCACGAAGTAATAAAGCATATCGTGTACCATTTTTATCAGCCAAAACAGCCTGAATATCAAAAGTTGTGGCATCTGTATAAAATCCTCTCCACCATTCTTTAGTAGGCTGATCTATTAAATCTGTTGGTGGATTCCAATGCCAGACCAAGCTAATCATTCCTCTGTTTGCTCCTTTTGTCGCCCACGCAATATTGGCTTCTGAACTTGACGGCGTGTATCCGCTTTTTTCTATTCTTGAAGGCGAATAATCCATTAAATCAAAACCTGCGACTGCCGGCTCTTTTCCTGTTGTATTAATAATATATTGAATATCATCCTGCTGTCCTGAAAGTACTTTATTTCCGTAAAGACTTTTCATATAATTATAAAGTGATTTTGTAGTTGCCGTTGCATTTGCATCTGCAAGGCTTGCTGCGGGTGCAATTGGCGGATTTACCGAAGCTGGTACCAGCGTCAAATTATCAATATCAAAATAACCCCAACCCATAAAAACTTTAATAGTGTTTGAACCTGCAGTCAGAAAATATTTTCCTGCTGAAGAATTGCTCCATCCTGTACTTTGCAAAAATGTAGGCTGTGCGTTTTCATTATTAACCTGAAGATCATAATTCTTTGCTGAAAAGGGAGAAGCATATCGAAATCTAATTTCGTACAATCCGGCAGATGGAAGATTAAATGTCCAGGAAACATTATCGCCTCCGTTGTCAAAACTTCCTACATATCCTGTTCCGGAATATCCTGCGGTGGAATTTAAAAATTGCGTTCCAAACAGGTTTCCAGTTTCTGCTTCTATCACTATATCTGCTCTGGAACTGAGTCCTGTGAGCAGAAAAATGCTTAAAAAATAATAGTAGATTTTTTTCATAAATTTTGGTTTAAATAGTTAATTAGTAAAGTAACAGTGTGGTTTTATTTTTTAATGATAAGCTTCTTCGTCATTGTTTTTTCTTCGCTTTTGATTTTAACAACATAAATTCCTGAACTTAAATTTGATGTATCAACATTGATCTGACCGCCTTTGATATTATTTTTTGACTGAACAATTTTTCCGGACATATCCACAATTTGAATCGTTACATTCTCTTCATCATTCTGGGAAAACAAAACCTGAACCTGATTTACTGCGGGATTAGGAAAAAGCAATACATCAGAAATCATTTTTTCATTTTCTGAAAGCCCTAAATTTTGAGTCAATTTTGCTGTAGAGCTAACGGGTTCTAATTTCCATTGCTGGCAGGAAGCAGTGTTCCAAGTCCATTGTCTTACTTCTGCTCCATTTGTAGTTAAGGCATCGCGAACCTCTAAGGCAAGTCCGCTTGCACGGGAAATAATCCTATAAAATCCATTATCCGTTGGTTCAATACTCCATTGTTCACAGACACCACCAACCCAAGGCCATTGCTGAATCAATGCTCCTGCTGAATTAGAACATCCAACAATATCTAATGTTTTATTGCTGTGTTGCGCCGTTAGTTTATAATAACCGCTATCAGTAGCTTCTACTTTCCATTTTTGACAAGCGCTATTTAGCCATGGCCATTCTTGCGCTACTGCCCCATCTGCTGTATTGCAACCTCCAATTTCTAAAACCTGATTGCTGTTTCGGTTTACTAAACGATAAGTTTGTCCGGAGGTAATTGCATTATTATTATTCAGAAAAGTAAAAACAAATCCGTTGGTATTAAAGCCTGGCTGATCAATGGCAAAACGCATCACATAAGTTCCACTGTTTAAGTACACTTCTTTATGAACCCATTGCCAATTTTGCCAGCCTCCAGTATTAGGTGCAGCTAGAGAACCTGTTACATTTTGTCCATTAAATTCTAAATGAAAATTTCCACCAGCCATTGAAGCAACTCTGGCATCTATCGCATAATTCCCACTTTGAGTTACATTGACAGTATATTCAGTCCATTCTCCAGTATCAGAAAAACATAAATTATAATAACCTTCAGAACTGGACTCAATGTCTACACCTTCGTTACGATATGCGCCTGTTATATTTTGCGGATTTGTGTCGTGATACGCTATTCCTTCTCCACCATTATCATAGTTTTCTGCTTCAACAATTCCGGGCAAATTGATTACACCGGCATAAGGTGTCTGATTTAAAGAAATTCCTTTAAATTCTGCGATTTTAGTTTTCATTAAATCATAATAATAAGAACCATGTCCGCCTGTCATAGGCTCGATATCAGAACTGTATTCCTGCAGCCACTGATCTACAAAATGTGGCGAAGATTGTGTCCCCCAGTTTCCTGTAATCCATTCGTTCCAGGAATGAATAAAAGCAAACTTTACATTTGCATTTTTTGCAGCATCCATATATTTTACAAAATAATCTCCATTAACTCTGCCTTTTGCTCCTGCGGAAGGATTGATTCCATCTGTCGTCATATAAGTAGCCTGTGTTGCAACAGGGACAGACATTTGTTCCGGTTGCCCGTTATAGTAAAATGGCGGTGGCGGTACATCTGAATTTACTTTAAACTGCCAGTAACTTCCTGTATTATCCAAGCCCCAACAGTGTCTGGCAGTGTAATTTGCATATTTACCATTTGTAGGAACGGCTGGTTGTCCCGGATCTCCTTGTGGAAGATTCATATTGGGCATAGCGGTCAACAATAATTTCTTTCCCAAATAATTGTAAAACATATCTTGACGATAGACATTAAAATAGGTATTCTCTACAATATCTAAAGCGATTTCGTCTTTAACAAAAAATACAATTTTAGGAACCGGTAACCCCGCATTCATTCTTTCCTGCCATCTTTTGCACAATGCTTTTGTGGCAGAAATATAAGACGGTCCGTCAGGAAAATCTAAAGCACCATTTGTAAAATCCAGCACAATAAAATCAATTGAAGCTTGTGTGATTAAATCAGCATGATAATCCAATAATCCATTGTTGGTTTGATTTGGATCTCCATTAAAATAAAAAACATAATTATTTTTGATAGTCCCGTCTCCATGCGTACTGGCATACAAAGGCTTTCCCCAAAAATTAATTACTCCCGGCGGACTGTAAGGCGGTGACTGTTGCTGCATAATCCAGGAATCTCCCGTTGGAGATAATATTTGAGGCTGGTACAAATAATGTCCAAAATTGGAAAAATAAAATATTCCAACCTGTTTCTGAGCACTTATTTTTACTACCGTAAGAAAAATTAGCATTATTGTAATTGCTGTTTTGAAAGTATTTATTCTAGTCATATTCTTCTGTTTTTTCAAAAACACTATTTTTTCACCACAAGCTTTTTATTAGTTATAGTTGTTCCATTCGAAATTGAAACAATATAAATGCCTGCATTTAGTTTTGAAATGTCCAATGAAGTTTCACCATCTGTCACACCTTTTATAGAAATCTGAGTATTCCCAAGTAAATCTGTGATTTGAATAGTCGCAAATTCTCCCTCATTTTGAGGAAATAACAATTTTACTTTATCGTTAGCCGGATTAGGATATAAACGGACCGTTTCAGCACTATCTTCAACCGCGGTAAGTTCTTCTGTTTTTAAACTTGATTTAGCAGTGGAACTGATCGGTTCTAATTTCCATTGCTGGCAAGCTGCAGTGTTCCACGACCATTGTCTTACTTCTGCTCCATTTGTAGTTAAGGCATCACGAACTTCTAAAGCAAGTCCGCTTGCACGGGAAATAATTCGGTAAAAACCGTTATCTGTTGGCTCAATACTCCACTGTTCACAATCACCTCCGACCCAAGGCCATTGCTGAATTCCTGCTCCAATATCATTTGAACAACCCACAATATCCAAGGTTTTATTACTGTGTTGCGCTGTTAATTTGTAATAACCACTATCAGTAGTTTCTACCTTCCATTTTTGGCAGACACTGTTCAACCAAGGCCATTGCTGTGCTCTTGCGCCGTCAGCCGTATTACAACCGCCAATTTCTAAAACCTGATTGCTGTTTCGGTTTACTAATCGATACGTTTGTCCGGAAGCTATTCCGTTTCCTCCTCCAAGATTAGTAAAGACAAATCCGTTTGTATTGAAGCCTGGTTGATCGATTGCAAAACGCATTACATAACTACCGCTGTTTAAATACACCTCTTTATGAACCCATTGCCAGTTCTGCCAGCCTCCAGTATTTGGAGCAACAAGAGAACCTGTTACATTTTGTCCATTAAATTCTAAATGAAAATTTCCACCAGCCATTGAAGCAACTCTGGCATCTATCGCATAATTCCCACTTTGAGTTACATTGACAGTATATTCAGTCCATTCTCCAGTATCAGAAAAACATAAATTATAATAACCTTCAGAACTGGACTCAATGTCTACACCTTCGTTACGATATGCGCCTGTTATATTTTGTAGATTGGTATCGTGATAAGCAACTCCTTCTCCTCCATTATCAAAATTTTCAGCTTCGACAATTCCAGGTATAGACCATGGCGAACCCAAATAAGGCGATTGAATTCCTCCCTGACCTAAAATCCAGGATTCACGGTCTCTTACTATTCCTGTTGGATCTTGTGGATTCCAAAAGGCCTCCAGCATAATTTTTTTATTTCCCGCAGATTGGCTTATGTCACATCTTATAGAAATAGATGCTCCGGGCTGTAGTAAAGGTGTATAAACCCATCCTTCTTTGCTTTTGACAAAATTCGAAATATCATTATTAGCACTATCAAACCAATGTGTTACAATTACTTCATCTCCTTCTTCTACAGCTGCAAGTGCCGGCATACAAGCTACATCACCAGTATTTTTTAATACAAAGGTTCTTGAATTTCCATTTGGAGTACTTGAAAGTTCAAGCGTTTCCAGCGTGCCATTTACATCTTTAATTCCTTTAAGATATTTGATTGCATTTTTTGCTATTCCTGTAAAAGAATTATCATCCGATTCTGGTGTTACTTTATCTGGAAAACCTCTTTGTGGAGTTCCTCCAAAATACCAGCTTTCCATCAAAAAACTATCTGGTCTGTGCCCTTCTCTTTGTTGCAGATAAATACTTTTCATCGATCCTGCCGCAAATTGACGATTCCATTCCGCAGGATTGCTCATTAAATCTCCACCCGGATCGTCGTTACAAACTGCTATATGGCGATTTCCATTATCATGCAACCATTGTTCATAATTTCGCTGTTTTTCTCTTGCCACAAATCCCAACGTTCCCGGATTTCCGGATGTCGTTAATTTGTCTTCTCCCCAAACCATTGTGTACCAAGGAAAATCGGAGAAGAAAGCCCAATTTTTATGATCGGGTAACGTTTTTGATTTCGCGCTCATATTCTCCATAACCATCGCCATATTAAAATTATAAGCACGACCGTTTAAGGTAAAATGATCTACTTCAGTATCTGGATTTAAGGAAGGATAATTATTCCATCCCCACCAAACCGGCGATTGTGTGAGAGCATGTTTAATGTGTGGAAAAACAATGTTGTCTTTTTTATAATATTCAATCCACTGTGTCGTCATAAGATCAACACATTGTTGTTCATTTAATGTTGGATAAGCTGTGGCAAAATCTCTCCAATTGGGTTGAAAATCATGTGTAATTTCACTTAAAATCAGCCCTGTACTATTGTATCGGTTTATGATCCATCCATCTGCTCCGGCACCCCAGGCAATGTGTTGCCATTGTGGCCAACCAGCATCTGTTCCTGTTCCTCCTCCAAGCTCAGCCATAAATTTTGTGCCGAACGGAGCGGATTGTTGAATTACATTTTGCATTAATCCATTATTTTCAGTTCCCCAAGCCGAGGCATGAAAAAAGTAACCATCTGCATATTTTTTAACCATATTCCATTGGTCAGGAAAATCGGCTAATTGTTGATTGGCTCCCAAACCTCCCCACCATATTTCTGCCGGATTAGGACGAGGACGAACAACGGGTTCTCCGGAAGTATTTATAATTAAATTAATACTTGCAGACGCTTGGTTGTTACTGCTATTGACACCATACACTTTTATTTGATTTGTGCCTGCTGCTAAATGTCTTGCTATAAAAAACCAATTTGGAGCTTGCTTGAAAGCACCTAAATCGATCATCTTCCCATTTTCAGAAAAGACTTCATACCACATAGGCTTTTCAACGCCCGAAGAAGTTCCTTCAACACGAATGTAATTATTCGTAACTACACCTGCTGGAGTTGATATTTGTACTAACTGTGCCCAATTGTTGTTTAGAAAAAATAAATGTAACACCAGCAAGAAAAAGAATATTTTGGTTGATTTTTTCATAATGCGTACAAGTTTTTTAATTTTTAATAATCAACTTTTTTGTTATTATTTTCGAACCATTATCTAAACTCACTACATAAATTCCAGGGTTTAGGTTTGATATATTAATCGTAGTTTTTCCTTCCATTAATCCATTTTTAGAAACTTTAATTTCTCCCAAAATATTAGTAATCTGAAGTGATGCTGTATTTCCATCGGTTTGCGGAAATAAAATTTCAACCTGATCGTTTGCTGGATTTGGAAATAAAATTAAATCTGGAATCTGAGTTTCATTTTCAACTAATTCTTCTGAAGTTTGACTTTTTAAGCTTGATTTTGCTGTACCTCCAACAACTTCCAATTTCCATTGCTGGCAAAATGCGGTATTCCATGGCCATTGTCGCACATTAGCTCCATTTGTAGTCAAAGCGTCCTGAACTTCCAATGCTAATCCGCTGGCACGGGAAATAATTCTGTAAAATCCATTATCTGTTGATTCAATGCTCCATTGTTCGCAAACACCGCCAACCCAAGGCCATTGCTGAATTCCAGCTCCAATATCATTTGAGCAACCCACAATATCCAATGTTTTATTACTATGTTGCGCTGTTAATTTGTAATAACCACTGTCTGTAGCTTCTACTTTCCATTTTTGACAACCACTGTTCAACCAAGGCCATTGCTGGGCTCTTGCACCGTCATCCGTATTACAACCGCCAATTTCTAAAACCTGATTGCTGTTTCGATTTACTAATCGATACGTTTGTCCAGAAACTATTCCGTTTCCTCCGCCAAGATTTGTAAAGATGAAGCCGTTCGTATTAAAACCTGCTTGATCGATTGCAAAACGCATTACGTAAGTACCGCTGTTTAAATACACTTCCTTATGAAGCCATTGCCAGTTTTGCCAGCCACCAGTATTTGGAACAGCTAAAGCACCAGTAACATTTTGTCCGTTAAATTCCAAATGAAAACTTCCGCCAATCGTAGAAGCCACTCTTGCATCAATCGCATAATTTCCGCTTTGCGTAACATTTACGGTGTATTCTGTCCATTCTCCATTTTCAGAAAAACACAAGTTGTAATATCCTTCTGTACTGGCTTCAATATCTACACCTTCATTACGAAAAGCTCCTGTCATATTTTGCGGATTTGCATCGTGATAGGCAACGCCTTCTCCTCCATTATCGAAATTTTCTGCTTCGACAATTCCAGGCAAATTAATAACTCCGTTGAAAGGCGTTTGAACAGCACCATTTACTGAAGGGACGGGAATTGCAACTCCTTCACGAACCGGAACTCCAAAATTTGGTGTATTATCTGGATTCCAAGTGAATTTCTGAATACGTGTGCTTCTGTCTGAATTTGTAAAAGAAGTACCGTGTTTGGCGTGGTAAATAATCCAATCTTCAGTGCCATCAGGAGATTTTGTAAAACCGTTGTGACCAGTTCCATAAACTTCATTGGCATCATTTCTCTGGAAAACGGGACCAACTTTCTGCCACGATCCTGGATTAAGATAATTTCCATCGGTACAAGTCAATCTTCCTAAAGCATAAGCTGCCGAAGCGCATTGACTTGCACTGTAAATAATATGCAGACTATTTCCTTTTTGCAAAAATATCGGACCTTCATTTACCAATCCGTCGGTTCTTTCCCAATTAAAAACAGGTTCAGAAATGCGAACTCTTTGATTACTAACCTGAGTTGGACTATCCATTCTAGCAATCCAGATCGTTTGTCCTTGTGGATCAAATTGCGACCAAGTCATATATAAAATTCCGGTTGCCGGATCCTGCCACGGACTTTCGTCAATTCCTGAAGCTTCTGGTGCTAAAATTCCTCTGTATGTATAAGAACCAAGCGGGTCTTGAGAATTTCCTTCTAAAACAAACATTCGCATATTAAAGCCATCGTCAGAAAGATTTCCGCAGGCATATATGTACCATTTTCCATTGATATAATGCAATTCTGGTGCCCAGACATCTCTTCGGATTTCTCCGCCTGAACTCCAGACTTTTGTTCGCGGTGCATTTCCAACATCCTGAAGATTTGCTGCTTTATGAATCCATACTCCATCTCCGGTAGTTACCATAAAATAGTAAAATCCGTTGTTGTAAACGACATAAGGATCAGGACTTTCTGCCTGCATTATCGGATTTGTGAAAGTGCCCTGAGCCTTTCCGTCCAAAATAATACTGAAATAAAATAATGTAAATAAACTTAAAATTCGTAAAGTTTGACTTTTCATAAATTTGGGTTATTTAGTTAGAGATTTTTGTCTGAATCAGCTTTTTAGTGTATTTCATTAAAATTAAAATAATAGAATTAACTGCGAAAAACAAAAAATATCATTCGCTGCACAATTCAACTAAAAAAGGCATACAATTTCAGAACTATTTATATAGCAGTAATTTACAATACAAATAAAAAGACTTTTACAAGAATACACTATCACAAAATTATTCACTTTATAAACTATTTTAATATAAATGAAATTTATATTAATTTAAAGTCTATAATTTTATTAGACTCAAAAAAGAATCTATTGTAAAATATGATTTACATAAAAATGAATTATAAAAACTCCTTAAAAAAAAGAAAAAGGTTCTCAGAATTTACTTCCGAAAACCTTTCTACTTAAACAACATTAAATTAAAATTTTATAAGATTCTTTTCATTCCAAAAAAATCATCTCTATATTGACTTGGCGTACATTTTTTTAATGCCTTAAATGTTCTGTTGAAATTGGCGATACTATGAAATCCGGATTTATAAGCTACTTCAGAAACACTCACATCGTCTTCCAGAAGCCATCGTGCTGCGTAACCGATTCGAATGTCTCTTAAATAATTAACCAAAGTTTTGCCTGTTCTTTTCTTAACAAAACGATTAAATGAAGCGTTTGACATACAAGCGGCATTGGCCATTTCATCTAAAGATATCTTTTCCTGAAAGTTATTCTGAACATAATCGTAAATCACTTTCATTTTATCGTAATCTTCATATCTTTCGCCATCAACAGTATAAGTTGACAATAGGCGCTGATTTCTTGAATTAGCCAGATCGTAAAGTATTGAAGTTATTTCCAGGAAATAATCCATACCATCCAACTTCGAAATTTTCAGCAATTGTGGCATCAATTTTCTTGCCGTTGCCTCAGAGAATAAAATTCCATGATTGGCCCGGTTAAACATTTCGTTTATCGGTCCCATAATACGTCTTGACAATAAAGATTCCGGAAACAAATCTTTATGAAACTGAATGGTTATCTCGTGTATTTTATCATTTTTACATTTATGATTTTCCCATCCATGATATAAATTGGGCCCAATTAAAACCAACTCTACATCCTCGATTTCGTCAATATTATCTCCTACAACTCTTCGTATTCCTTTTCCATTTGAAATAAAATTGATCTCAAATTCCGGATGATAATGCACCGGAAAATCAAAATTATCTTTTACCCTGTCAAATACCAAAAAACTATCTTCGGCAGAAAGCGGTGCTATTTCTCTGTGAAATGTATTTGTAGTCCCCATTTTATTCTTTTTTAGACTGACATTATTTTAATTGTAAACTTTTTACGGCTTTGTTATGGCATTTTATACATATTCGGAGTTTTATTGAGCAAGGCAGCTTTGTCTTTTCTTGTAAACTGTATAAAATCACTAGCATCTGTAGCAGCAGGTGGCGGTGTGCAATACGTATCTCCGCCGTTGCCCCAAAATGTTATAAAAGAGAGATCGACATTATTCTGCGTCATTGCATTGTAAAAATTAGTTGAGTATAAGCCTGAAATAATATTATTTTTTCCTGGTGTAATAAAATATCCTGTTTCTGTCAAACCTGCAATTTTCACTCTTTCTTTAGCCAGTTTAGAAATAATCTGCAATTTTTTGTTAGCATTGTTCACACCACTTTCTCCTTTATTATCAAAATCCCCATAATCATCAAAACCTAAAACATCTACATAAGCATCGCCAGGATATCTTGATAAATAATCGCTTTCTGAAGTAAAACTTGCATCTGGAGAAAAGGCAAAGAGCATATTACTCACACCCAATGTATCTCTTAAATATTCAACCGTAAACCGCCAATTCTGAATGTATTCGTCAGCCGTGCAAAACGATTTTCCCCACCAAAACCAATCGCCGTCAAATTCATGAAACGGTCTGAAAATAATTGGAATCAATTTACCATCAGTGCCTTTTAAGGCTTTTGTAACTTGTGCAATTTTTTCCAGTTTTTTCTTGTAATATTCATGATTTACACCACCAGGAAGAATACTTTTAAATGCATTTTTTTTCTGTATATCGGTCATTTCGCTTGTATAAAATGATTTCCCTTCATAAGGTTCACGCAAATGCCAACAGAACATATTTACCATTCCTTTATTGTAAGCTTTTACGGCTGCTCCGGTAATCAGTTTTTCTTGTGCATACCACCAATTATCGTCTTTTCCCGTGTTTTCGTCATCGGCAATAAACATGAAATCGCCGCCAGACATTCCCGGATCAAAACCTGTTGTTTTTTTTATATCAGAATCGCCCGTATTGTTTTTATAAAAACTAAGCAAAGCATCATGCTGACCGATCATAAAAGAAGTTTTGGCTAATGTTTTAAGATTATAAAAAAGCGCTACAGTTTCGTCTGTAGCATTTTTATTGACCATATAATTTCTCGCCTGTTCCGGTTTTAAATCGATTGCAACTACTTCATCAGTAATTGTTAAACTTGCTTTTTCAGGATTTCCTATTACGACATCAGCATTACTAGAAGCCGTTAAGGTAATTTCTACCGTTTCTTCTCCTTCTGCAATTTTATCCGAAAGAATTTCGACCGGAATAACAACCGAATTACTTTTTGCAGAAACAGTAACCGAATTGGCAATCGTTTTGTAATCTTCTCCGTTTTTAGCAGTTCCGCCAAATTTCAGCGAAAGCGTTACTGGTACAGTAACCGATTTTGATAATTTAATGGTAAATTCTCCATTTGTTGCCGGTTCCGAAGCTGCACTTTTCGTTGCCGAAATTGTAGCAGTTGACTTTTCTCCAACGGGAACATTTTTATCCTCATCTCCATTTGATGAGCAGCCATCCAGCACGACAATGCTAAACAGAATTATTAGTGGTTTTAAAAATTTCTTCATAATTTCTTTAGTTTATTTTTTGCTATTTTTTTAGTTTTCCGAAATAGGTTCAAGAAGGAAATTATCAACATTGATATTCCCATTCTGACTTGTTAGTTTTATATAATTATCCCCAGTTCTTAGGTTCACAATTCCTACATCAAAATAGTTGAAGTTGTCCGATTTTGGAAATACAATATCTTTCCAGGTAGAAGTTGAACCATTGTACATCAATTCATTTACAATCAAATTAATTTTGGTATCTTTTGGAGCAGCATATCGAATTCTTAATTTGAATTTTTCATCTTTAGCCAATTGCACCAGCACTTTTACGTAATCTTCATCAATATCAAAACCGGTTACATACCCGCGTCCGGTAAAACCTTTTTGCGAATCTGCTGTTTGTGTTCCGTCCAGTTTTCCTCCGGCAGCTTTACCATTTTCAGCTTCTAACAAAATAGTGCAAACCGATTTCCCTAAACCTACTTTAGTTGGATGAATCATTTTGATCGCGCCTTTTTTATCGTATTCCAGAAAATCTGCCATCACATTTCTGGATTCGCTTACACCCGAAATCCATGCGCTGTGATAAAATGCCAGCCAATTATTTTTATATTTAATGATTGAACCGTGGTTGGTTCCCGATTGTTTTTCAAACTGCGGAATATAAATTCCTTTATATTCATAAGGTCCTAAAGGTTTGTCTGCAACGGCATAATACATGATTTCCGGCCATTGTTTGTTTTGAAGTCCCGGATAAGACAAATAATATTTTCCCTGATATTTATGTACCCAAGGTCCTTCAAAAACATTGGTTAACTGCGAGGTTAATTCTATTTTTGTTTCCGGAACAATGGCTTTTAAATCGTCTGTTAGTTTTGCTGCAAAACAGGAATTTGAAGAACCCCAAAATAAATACGCCTGACTATCTTCATCAACAAACAAAGCTGGATCCTGTCCCCATTCTACGCCTTTTATAAAACCGATATCAGTAAACGGTCCTTCTGGTCTTTGGCTTGTCGCTAATCCGGTTCTAAACATTCCGGTGGCACGTTCTTTCATTCCATAAACCAAATAATAAGTACCTTTCCAAAGCACTGCATCAATTGCCCAAGCATGACTGATAGCCCACGAAACATCGTCAACAGATAAAACTCTGCCGTGATCGGTCCAGGATTTTAAATCGGTGGTTGAGAAAACATGATAATCAAACATGGTCGCATGATGATTAGTTCCCGGCACATCGTGCGATGCGTAAACCCAAAGCGTATTGGGGTCGTTTTCCCAAACATGCACAGAAGGATCTGCCGTGTAAATATGCGGAAATAATGGGTTTTGCGCTTTCGCGGAAAAACAAATGGCCACCATAATCCCCAAAATACATACTTTATTTTTTATGTTTTTTGTAATCATATAATTGATTTTAATATTATTCAAAATGTAAAGGATAATCATCTGTTCGAAAAGGCACTGCCGGAAGTCCTACCTGATTGTATAAATTACCATCCGGACTGTTTCCCCAATCGTATCTTACAGCAGTTGGATTTTCAATTTCGTCATTGTATAAAATAATGTTATTACCTTCCTGAAAACCTTTTGCCCATTTGAAGATTTTGTCATTTCCTGCAATAGAAAATCCTCTTACATAACCGTATTTATCTTTTAAGAGTAAACCTGAACCAAAATTTTCAAACTGAATTCTGATTTTTCCATTATCAACAGAAAAGCTTTTAAAAGTTGGCCCCGAATCCACAATTTCAGTATTGCCATAAACCACTTTTTCCGCTGCCAGCGCGAGACGTTTTCCAACATCTTGTTTGTTTTTTGGGTGAATGTCATTCTTCTCACCGAGATCAATCGCAACGGCCATTCCGGTTTTGGGAAGTTTCAAAGTCGTTTGCTGTGCTTCGCGAAGAGCCGCCCATTTGTAATCTGACGGTTCCTTTTTATCTTCCATAAATCCTGCAAGCTGCACAAAAAGAAAAGGAAAATCTGATTTCCATTGTTTGCGCCAACCTTCAATCAAAGCCGGAAATAAAGTTTGATATTGCTTTGCGCGATCTACATTCGATTCTCCCTGATACCAGATTACTCCTTTTATCGCAAAAGGAATCAAAGGTGCAATCATCGCGTTGTAAATCGTACTTGGCGTTGTATTGCTGGAAACATAATCTGGGATTTTCATTTCGATTTTAGAATTGAATTTCCAGTTTCCTGTAATATTCATTTTTGAAGATTCATTTTGGATAAAAACAGTTTGTCCCATTTCTCCAATATTCCCTCCCCAGATTTCTAAAAATTTTAAAGCAATTTGATTATTTGTTTGCTGTAAAACATTTTCGGGAATTATAAAATAGGTTCCGTCTTCTTTCTTTTCACTTTTTGTAATTTCATTTCCATTAATGTATAAATTCACGTTTCCGTTTATTTTCCCAAGAAATAAAGTTGATTTTAAGTTTGAATTAAAACTTTCATTCAAATCAAATCTTTTTCTAATCCAGACATTTCCTCCGTAATTATCAGCGATTTCTAATGCTTTTAAATCAAAAGGAAATTCTACAGATTCCCATTCATCATCGTTATATACTGTTAAGTTTACACCATTTTTTACACCCAAATTACTTTCATGAAAAGACTTCATATCACTTTCATATTGAATAAAAGTAGAATGCCAATCTCTTCCTGTTTTTAAGTTTAAAAGTTCGTTTTGAAACTCAGGAAATCGCTGTAAATCTTCTGCTCTTATCCACGGTTCAATAGGAGAACCGCCCCAAGCCGTAACAATAACACCAATCGGAATTTTCTTTTTCTGATATAGTTCTCTGGCAAAAAAATACGCAACGCCGGAAAAATCTCCAACAGTTTCCGGACTAACTTCTTTCCAATCTCCTTTCAAGGTATCAATGGGCTGATTGGCAACATTTAACGCCGCTCTAAAAAAATGGATATCAGGAAAATTGGCTTTTAAAATTTCGTCGCGACTATTGGTAACAGAATACGTCGTGAATTCCATATTCGATTGGCCGGTTGCTAAAAAGACATCACCGACTAATACATTTTTCACTTCGATTTTATTTTTTCCGAGAAACTCAATCGTGTAAGGTCCTCCTGAAGAAACAGGATCTAAGTTAAGATGCCATTTTCCATCTTTACCTGTTATGGCTGTTTTTACTTGTTTTTGAAAACGGACTGTAATTTTTTCACCCGAATCTGCCCAGCCCCAGATTGGCAATTTTGCATCACGCTGTAAAACCATGCCGTCTGAAACAAAGCCTGGCAAAGAAATTTTACACCAGGCATTGACAGCAAACATGTTTAAACAAACTAAAAAAATTATTCTCTTTAACATTCTTATTTATTTTCTGTGATTCCTTTAAAATTATCAGTGCGAAATGGCAACAAAGGCAATCCTTCTTTATTGTAAATATTCCCGTCAGGATTGTTGCTCCAATCGTAACGTACCGAAACCGGACTTTGAATCTCATCATTGTAAAGCACAATTGTATTGTCTTTTTGATACCCTTTTGCCCAAACATATTTTTGATCCGTTCCGGCAATGGCGAAGCCTTTTGCGTAGCCATAAGCATCACGAAGTTCTAAACCTGAACCCAGATTAGTAAAAGAAATTATGATTTCATTTCCTTTGATTTCAAGAGATTTAAATTGTGGACCGCCAAAAACTACCTCTTTATTATAAGCTACTTTTAAAGCCGAAAGCGCCAATCTTTTTCCAACATCTTGTTTGTTTTTTGGATGAATATCGTCGGGATTTCCAATGTCAATTGCCAACGCCATTGCGGTATTTGGCAGTTGCAAAGCTTTTGTTTGCGCTTCTCTTAATTCTGCCCATTCGTAATCCGAAGGTGTCGGTTTATCATGCATGAAATTGGCTAATTGAACAAACAGAAACGGAAAATCATAACCCCATTTTGCTCTCCAGCCTCTTATCATATCCGGAAATAAAGTTCCGTATTCAAATGAACGATCTGCGTTTGATTCTCCCTGATACCAAATTGCTCCTTTGATTCCGTACGGAATTAACGGTGCTATCATGGCATTGTACAAAGTGGTCGGTACATATTGAGGTTCTCTGCTTAATGGATATTTAGGCATATTAGTGGCATCAACAGCCGTTTTGTAGTTCCAGTTTCCTGCTAATGTTTTTTGAGCGGATCCAATTTCCATAAATAAATCTTCCGCATTGCCATAGATTCCGCCGCCGCCGCCGGTATCGTTTACACGAATTGTAATTACATTTCTGCCTGCTTTTAAAAGATTTTTCGGAACGACATAAGTTCTTAAAGCTTCGTGTCCTATTGTTTCTCCAATTTTAATACCGTTGAAATATGTAATATCTTCATCATCAATTTTTGATAAATGAAGTGTTATGGATTTTGAGACCTCATTATTTGTTAGATTGATTTCTTTACGAAACCAAACTATTCCGTCATAATTAGGAAGGATATTTTCCTGTTCCCAATTTCCCGGTAGACTCATCGAAGACCAATTTGAAACATCCAAATCAAAATCTGCCCATGTTTTTCCGTCTTCCTGATATCCTCTGTCTTTTCCTGAGTTTTTTGACCAGATTGCTAAATCATTTTTATAAGCTGATAAAATATCAGCTACATCCGTTTTGTTTGTAGAAAGGTTTTCTGCTTCAACTCTGTATCTTGGAAAATGTTTTATGCTTTCTAAATCCGTCCAAGATTCAGCAGGAGTTCCGCCCCAATTCGAACTGATTAAACCAATTGGAACCTTAATTTCTTTTTGAAGATCTCTTCCGAAAAAATACGCAACAGCGGAAAAATTCGGAATCGTTTCGGTACTACATTCTACCCAACCGTTGCTTACAACATCTTCTTTAGGATGACTTGCAACGGCTTTTTCCACCATAAATAATCTGATATTTGGATAATTGGCATCGGCAATTTCTTTTTTGTAATTGTTGACGTTTGCAATTAATGGCCATTCCATATTCGATTGTCCCGAAGCGATCCAAACATCTCCAATCAAAATATTCCTCAAGCTGATTGTATTTTTTCCCTGAATGATCATTTCATAAGGACCTCCGGCAGGAACAGCTTTAAGCTCTAATTTCCATTTCCCGTCTTTTCCGGTTTTGGTCTGATATTTCGAACCTAAAAAATTTACTGACACTTTTTCTCCAACATCTGCCCAACCCCAAATTGGGATCTTTATTTCTCTCTGCAAAACCATATTATCTCCCACAAGTTTTGGCAATTTTACAGTTGCAAAAACAGTATTAGAGAGAACAGTAAAAAGCAGTGCCAGTACAATTGAAATACGTTTCATACTTTGTGTTTATATTTTATTCTAAATCTTATTTCTTTTCCGGATAATAGGTTGGAGGCATATCACTTATGGCACTTCCCCATTTTTTATTTGGATTTTTGCCCATTTTAAATTCGATTGATCCGCCTTGACTTAATGCATTCCAATCGAGCCATAAACTGGAAACATTTTTTCCATTTAGTTTCATTTCCTGAATGTAAGGCGCATTAAACTCCGCATTTTTCCCATCAATTGTAATCTTCTTTCCGTTTTCTAAACTGATGGTTGTTTTTTCAAATAAAGGCCCAGTTATTGTAAATCCGGCTTCTCCGGGTAAATTCGGATAAAAACCTAAAGCTGAGAAAACATACAAAGCTGACATCGCACCAACATCATCATCGCCTGGCATTCCGTTTGGCGAATTTTTAAAAACTTCTGTTACGCGACGAACATTGTATTGCGCTTTCCAGGGTTTTTGCAGATAATTATAAACGTACATTGCTCCAAAACAAGGTTCGTTTCCAACCCAGTAAAAAGGTTTTTCGGGAGCCCAGCCTGTTTCAATTTTAGACACAAACTGATCCAGACGTTTTTCTATAAAACCTGCTCCGCCTGCTTTGTCAATTAATTTTTTCATACTCTGCGGAACACTCCAGAAATACTGCATGGCGCATCCTTCATTAAAACCATTTTCACTGGAATCACTAAATGGCGTAATAAATTTTCCATCAGAATTTCTTCCCTGAATTAATTTATTTTCGGGATTTAATAATGTGAATGCATTTTGAGAACGATTTAGATAATATTTTTCAGCTTCCAAATCATTTGCTGCTTTGCAAATTTTAGCAATTGAATAATCGTCAACTCCATATTCTAAAGTCATAGAAGCACCGTAACCGTGAAGATCAACAGGAACATAACCTAATTTCTTATATTCTTCAACCGCGTACCAGCCGTGAGATTGTCTGCTGGAATGAAATTCTGTTGATACTTTTTTCATCATGTCTTTAACCATTATCAAATCAAAATCTTTGGCACCCATCGCATACATATTAGCAATAAATGGAAATGGAGAATAGCCGTTCATTACTCCATATTCCTGATTGTTCATGCTCCAATTTGGAAAAGATCCGCCTTGCTGTGCATCTAACAACAAAGACTGAATCATGTCTGAAGATTCTTTTGGCGCAATAATCGCCTGCACCTGTGCTGTTGTTCTGTAAGTATCCCAAAGCGAAAAGTTTACATATTTATTTCTGCCTTTTTCAATTTTGTGAATTTTATCATCAAAGCCTATATAATCTCCATTTACATCTTCAAAAACATTTGGTTGTAAAAGAGTACGCGAAACTGAAGTATAAAAAACAGTTTTCTCGTCTTCATTTTTTCCTTCAACTACAATTTTATTCAAATACTTTTCCCATTCCGAGTGCACGTTTTGGTAGGTATTTTCGAAATTCCAATCGGATATTTCTGCATTTAGATTCTGAATTGCATTTTCTACACTGACAAACGAAATTGCCGATCTCATTTTTACCTTCGTTTTTCCTTCAAGGTTAAAAGTAACATAAGCTGCAATCGCACTTCCTGAAATATTTTCACTTCCTTTAGTTTTATTTTCTGCACGCCAATTTCCTACTTCTTTAAAAGGAACGTCAAATTCAGCTACAAAATAAACTTTATAAGGACGGTCGTTTGGATCACGCCAGCAAAAACCTCCTGTTGACATAAAACCGCTTACTCTGTTTTTTTTAGAATCAATATTCAGTTGTCCGGCACTGATTCCGTTGGCATTATTTGTTGGAGCAAAAACTACTGAAGCTTCTTTATTTAATGGAAAATCAATCTCGCCAATAGAAGCTCTTTGTGTGGTTGTAAATTTTACATCGGTTTGATATGTATCTAATTTTACCGAATAATATCCCGGTTTCGCCACTTCATTTTGATGCGAAAATTTACTCTTATAAGCTGATTTATTATAAACTGGAGAAACATTCAAATCGCCGACAACAGGCGTGAATGGCAAATCCTGCATGGCATGGCAGCCTACTCCAGAGAAATGCGTCATGCCGAAACCATAAATTTCATCTTGTGTATAACGGTATCCTGAACGTGACGTTTCGTAATTTTCAAACACATTGTTCGGACTTATAGAAATCATTCCGAAAGGTGCTTGAGCGCCCGGATACAAATTTCCCCATTCGCCTGTTCCTATAAAATTATTTACATAATCTACAGGAGCTTTTTTTTGTGCAAAAGCAAAACTTCCGGCAAAAAACAGTGCAGCTAAGACGGTGCTTTTATGTTTTGTTATTTTCATTTTATTTATTAAAAATTATTCTATTTTATATGAGTCGTTCCTGCAAGGTTTTCAAAACCTTGTAGGTCTGCTTTCTTTATTCGGATAATCAAAATACCTACAAGGTTTCCAAAACCTTGCAGGAGAAGCCAAATCAGTTGTTTTTTAAAACCTGAACTTCCCAAAGAGAAGCGTTTCTGTCTTCTGAATTATTAACCGTAACTTTTACATAGCGCGCTTTCTCAGTTTTGGTCTGAAGCATTTCTTTATAACCCTGAACAGCTTCCTGACTATGATCGGCATACAACTGCCAATTCTGATAATCTGTTGATGTTTCTATTTTGAAAGTGACCCATTTATCCGGATATTCGAAACAGACACGAACAGCGTCAAACGAAAATTCCTGACCTAAATCTATTGTAACATCACTTGGTGCGCTGCTGGTTGTCCAACGTGTATCATTTCTTCCATCAACTACTTTTCCGGCTTCAAAGCCTGCATTTTGACTGCTGGCGAAAGCATTTTTGTTTAGAGCCAAATTGGTGTATTTTCCTTTTTTATTTAACGTTTTAGCCAAATCATCTACATAAGAAACGAGATTGATTTTACCGTTTTTGAACTCGACTTCAGAAACGGCTGAAAAACGATAATCGCAAGTTGGGCCTTTTGCCAAATCCTGTCTGTGGTAGAACATAAAGGAACGTCCGTCAATTTCTGTAATCGAATGATGACCTGGACCAGAAATTCCGGCTTTTTCATCGGTTTTTAAAATCGGACTGTTTGATGCTTCTTCGTAAGGGCCATCAATATTTTTTGATACGGCGTAACGCACCTTATAACTCGTTTCCCAACAGCGTCCACCTGCCCACATGCAATAATATAATCCATCTTTATATACTAAATATGGACCTTCTGTATAATCAAAAAGGTTTCCTTTTATGGAAAGTTTCTTTTCGATTTTGGTTAAATACGTTGGAGACTTTACATCATTATCCATTAAAAATAATTCGCGTCCTGCAGAAATTACATAGATTTTTCCTGAAACGGGATCGCGAAAAGGCTCAATATCAAAACCGCCTAAATGCGCTTCTTTTTTGAAAGGCCCCGTTGGTGAATCTCCCGAATAAACATAACCGGAATAATCGACCGAACTTTGGCAATACAAATAGTATTTTCCGTTATCGCCCTGAATTACTGCCGGAGCCCAAACGGTTTCATGTGGTAAACCGGGAACGGATTGAACATCCCAATCAGCTAAGTTTTTTGTTGTCCAGACTAAAATTTCGCCGTCATTTCCGCTAAAATAACCGTCTGTTGTGGAGTACATATAATACGTATCGCCAAATTTCTTTATACTTGGATCTGCAAAATAACCCGGAACAACGGGATTTTGCGCCATTATAGCAACGGTAAAAAAGCTTAAAAAAAGAGTTATTAATCTACTATTCATGTTTTATTTTTTATTGTAAATATTCTCTTTGGTTAATTCTTTCTGGAAAATAACTTTAGGAGTTTTATAAAATGTTTTAAAATCATTTTCACTAATCTGTCCCGGATATGGAACAAAATAATGATCTGGTCTTCCGTTTCTCCAAAGCAAAACATAAGACAAATTAGAATTCTGAACAATAGGAAGTAAGATCTCTGTCCACCATTTTTTATTCGGTACTTTTTCCTGTCCGATTTCGGTTAATGCTGTTAGCTTATTGTGCTCTTTTCCGATTTCATTTAGCATTTTGATTTGATTTTTTATTCCCTGTACAAATTCAGAATTGGTTTTTGCAGTATCGTTCTGATAAGCATCAAAACCTAAAACATCTACATAATTATCGCCAGGATATCTTTCTAAGAAAAATTCTTTGTTTGGAAATTCAGTGGTAGAAAAAGCGTATAAAACATTTTTAACGCCTTTGCTTTTTAAATAATCAACCGTGATTCTCCAAAGCTGAATATAGTCTTTCGATGCAGTCTGCTTCTTTCCCCACCAAAACCAATCGCCCGTCTGTTCGTGCAACGGCCTGAAAATAACCGGAATCGTATTTCCTCTTTCATCTTTCAAACCATTAAAAAAAGCTGCCGCTTTATCTAAATCTTTCAAATAATCTCTTTTAACCTCAGCATTTTTCAAAATAAGTTTTATTGTCGAAGTACTGTCCCATGCAGAATTTCTGTTGAAAGGGTTTGTTTGATGCCAGCTAAATGTATTAATCCCGCCTCTTTTGTAAACTTCTGTTACATATTTTTTCATTTTAACAAAAGGAACGCCATCAATATTTACATCTTCACCCAATTCTAAATGCCCTAAATCCCAACCATAAACTCCCGGATAATCTCCAACCACTTTTTTTACATCTGATTCTCCATCTACATAAGACCAGCCTACACCGTAAGCCAAATCGTCCTGATGACCGAAAATGATTCCATTTTTTGCCAGCGTTTTCATGTTCTGTAATAAAATACTTTTTGCAGTTTCTTTTTCTTCTGCTTTAGAAGTATTTTTTTGTTTATTACAGGAACTCAAAACAATAGCACAAAAAATAATAGTATAAAATTTCATTTTTATTCCAATTTTTAAAATAGACAAAGAAGAATGCTTGGGGCTCAACCAAGCTTCTTCTTTGTCTGGAAAATTACTAACCTAACTTACTTATAATTAACGCAATCCAACTTTATCGACAATTACATATCCGAACTTGCCCTGAATTGCAAAATCTTCTATTTTGGTTGCTCCGCTTAAAGCCGGTAAACTAGATAACGGAATGACAACATCTGTCCAGGCTCCAATTTTGACCTGAACTGTAGTGATACCCCAATTTCCATTAATCATAATTCCTAATTGCTGATTATTCTCTAAACCTTCTCCACCGTAAACAGAGAATGCTAATTCTGTCATTCCGGCTGTAGAAACATTTCCTCCGCCAAAACGAAGTCCGTCCCAATCCTGCCAATCTTTTCTAATGGCTTTTGTTCCTTCTCTCACTTCTGTGGTGTAAGCAGGATTTACATCTCCGCCCCAGCTCCAGTTTCCGAAACCATTTCTGTAATCGTCATCGTAAATTACTCTGGTTAACGGAATATCAGTAAGACCAGCGATTTGAATTTCAGTATTAGTTTCTATCAAAAAGTCATTGATTGTTTTTAATTTGATTGTACCATTAAAAGATCCTTCTGGTACTTTTAAAACAATTTTGGTTGCTGTATGAGTTGAGAAAGTCGTAATTGGCATTGCTGCACCCGGAATTATTACTTCTTTAACCAAATCTAAATCGGTTCCTGTAAGTGTCCAATCTGCATCAATTGCAACTGGTTTTGGCGCTGCATCTGTGATAATTGGCAGAATGATTTTTACTGCTTGTTCCGTTTCTACAACAACTCCGGAATAAGCTGTTAAAGCTATTTTACCATTCGTTGCTGTATTTGGTACTTTTACCACAATTTTTGTAGCCGTTTGACTTTCAAAAGCGGCACTTTCTGTACTATTTGGAAATTTAATCGATTTTACCAAATCAAGATCTTCTCCATTAATACTTAATAAATCACTGTGTTTTACACTAGTTGGTTCCAGAGAAGTCACTTTTGGCAAATCGATGATGATATCACTTTCCGTTTCAAACGTATAAGGTTCTGTTCCGCCTCCAATAATCAGAATAGATCCAGTTTTTGCATCCATTGGAACTTTAACCACTAATTGTTTTAAAGAAGCGCTTACGAATTCTTTAACTTCGATTCCGTCAGCAAAAACTACAGACGTTACCCAGTTTAAATAATCTCCTGTAATCGTAATATTCTCACCTGGTTTGGCCTGAGGTGTAATACTTGCAATCATAAACGGCACATCAAAACTTAAAACGGTTTTTGATGTTATTTCTCCACCGTCATAAACTAAAGTTACTTTTCCTTCTGTTGCTTCTTCAGGAATAATCAATTCTATTTTTTCTGAAGTCTGCGAAACAAAATCATCACTTGAAACTTCAACACCCGGAAGCATTATAGAAGTCACACGATCCAGATTATGACCGATAAAGGCTATTTGCTCGCCATGTTTTTGCCCCGAAGGACCAAAACTCAAAAGTTCAACGACATCATTACTGCTTTTAGAGTCGTCATTGCTGCAGGATACAGCGGCTCCAACGATTATGAATAACATAATCAGGAGATAAAATGGTTTATTTTTAAATTTTTTCATTTTGGTTTTGTTTTATATAAAATGAATTATTTTAAACTTTTTGGTACAACCCTAAAGTTATCTACAGAAATATCTGCATCAAGAGCGCCGTCACCGTGAACAATTAAGCGGGAGAAATATCCGGCTGCATTTACATCATGACCTGGTCCTAATAAAACTTTTTCTAAAGGCACAACGATAGTTTCCCATTCGCCTTCTGTATCATAAGGCGGACTCCATAAATACACGCCTCCGCTCCAATAATAATCATCAAAATCTGAAGCTTTGTCTAATAGAACCTGAAATTTTAATCCGTTAGCGTTATACGGTTTCAGTGTATTTATTTCGAATTTGAAATTGTATTTTTCTGGATGTGTCAATGCATCATCCGGAACATTTCTGCTTTCCGCACCAAATACGTCTGGTCCGCCATTGAAGAATGCTGTAAAATCCCAGCTTCCGATGTTTTTCTTTACTCTGATGTAATTTCCATTAATGGCTTCAGGATCTCCATCGCCAGGATTTGTGACGATAAAATCTGAACCTGTTGCGCCACTTACAAAAATGTTTCGGTTGTCTCTAAACCAGAAATCAGACTTTGTTTCTCCAAAATTGGTTTTGATCGTAATTGGTCCCGGCTGTGCTCCTTCCGGAACTACAATATTCAAAATCTGATCATTATCTATACTTGAAATTGTTGCCTGCGCGCCTCCGGTAAAAGTTACTGTCATTGGCTCATAGAAAAAGTCTCCCTGAATGGTTGCAATTTTTCCAGTTGCAACATATTCACTTTTCATGGCTTTCATGTACGGTTTTCCAATTTTCACTGAAAAATCATAAGTATAAACTCCGCCCGAACCATTAACTAATCGAATTTGATTGTTGATTTCTGTTGGAATTTTCCCCGGTACATTAGTAATAATCGAATTCTTAGTTACATAAGTTGGAGAAATAAAGGCTTTAAGATTATTAAACCAAACTTCTTTTGTATCCTGAAGATTATCCCCAATTAAAGCCAAAAGCTGTCCCTGACCTGCTTCTACCAATAATGAATCTGATGAAGCCGGATCTGTTAGTCTTACGTAATTGATAATCGGACTTCTGCTGGCTGCTTCTTCAGAAGAACAAGAAACCACCGTTGTTCCTAAAACAACTAATAAGGCTGCTGTTATTTTATATAAAGTTTTCATATTGTCTTTTTTAAAAATTACTGTTTACCTGCATAATAATCTACCGGTGTTTTTCCTAAATTTGGCGCCTGACTCATTTCTGTTGCCGGAATCGGAATTAAAAAGTTACCATCATTTGCTGCATAACTTCTTACTGTTACCCAAGGCGTTTTAGTAAATGTCCAGGATGTTGGGTTTGGAATTCTGTCCGGTTCAATCGCAAAAGCAGATCTATCCTGATTGCTGATAATATCATACGCTTTCTGCGGATTGTAATAATGCAGACGAACTAAATCGTACCATGCCATCGCTTCTACAGAAAACTCAATCATTCTTTCATCAAAAATTCTGTCAAAAGTTAATGGACCCTGAATTGCATTTAAACCAGCTCTTGTGTGCACAGCATTAAAATATTGAATTGCTTTTGTATCTGAAGTTGAACCGTTGTTTCCAACCGCAGCTTCGGCGTAAGCCAAATACATTTCTGCCAGACGCAACATATAAGTATTGATTTCGTACGTATGAAATCCTGCCAAACCTGCGTTATCTTTAGCTTTACCCACAACATATTTTTTTGTTGAAGCATAACTGATCTCTGCTCCCTGACTATAAGGAAAACGAAGTTCCTGTTCTGTACCATCTTCTAATGTTTGCGTGATTTCAGGATAATGCGCACCGGGAAGCATAAATGTAGCTTTTAAACGTTGATCGAGTGTTTTTCCTTCCATCATTCCCGGACTTCCCACAACTGGATTTATTCCTTCGTATTTACTTAAAATCCACCATGTTGCACTAAAATCTCCTCCCCATCCGTCGCCATTGGCAATTGAAGGGCTAAATGCTAAAGAGGAAGGTGCGGTATTTGTAGTAGAACTGTAAGTACCTGTATATAACCATTGTAATGAAAACAAAGATTCTGCATTATTTTCGTTTTTTGTCAAATATAAATCGGCGTATTTAGGTTCTAATTTTGCACCACTTCTTGTGATTACTCTCTCTGCGTAATATTTTGTAGAATCTAAGAAAACCTGATTTCTATTACCTTCAGTTCTTCCTACGCCTGCTCTGTTCAAGTAAGTTCTTGCTAACATTCCTTCTGCTGCCCATTTAGTAATTCTTCCTGTTTGCAAAGGTGTTTCTTTAAGATCTTCTGCAGCAGCGCGGTAATCTTTAGTAATAAATTTCCATACACTTTCGGGCGTATTACGAACTTGCGTAGTATCTCCAACCAATGTAAAATTGTTGGTAATAATGGGTACAGCACCATAATTCATCGTTAATAAACTATAAGCAGTTGCTCTCATAAATCGGGCTTCGGCAATAGTTTGTTTTTTAATATCCGGATTTACACTTGGACCTGCATATTTATTAACGTTGATAATGTAAGTATTACACTGACCGATTGTATTGAAAAGAGATTTCCAAACATCATAATTCATTTGTGAATTAGAAGTTGTGTTGAACTGTACCATATCAGGATAATTGTAAACCGACATCATGGTTCCTCCTCTAAAATCACCTACACTAAATGAAGCTTTATCATTGTATAAAAACCATACTTTATTGTATAGTAATGCTGATCCTGCCAAAACTTGTTCGTCTGTTTTATAAAATTCTGCATCTACGGGAACGTCCTGTGGCGGTCTTTCTAAAAATTCTTCAGAACAACTGGTCAATAATATTAAAAACAGGCTGGATACTGTAAAAGAAATTTTAAATAGTATATTTTTCATCACGCTATTTTTAAAAGTTAATTCCTAAATTAAATGAATACATTGGTGTCAACGGATAACGTCCGTAATCAAATCCGATTGGCTGAGAACCAGCGTTTGAACCGCTTCCAACGTAAGAACCTACTTCTGGATCATATCCTGAATATTTAGTAAATGTTGCGATGTTTTGAACCGCAAAACCAAGTCTGAATCCTGTTACACCAGGAATTCCTCTAAGTGTTTCTTTACTGAAATCATAGTTTAATGAGACGTTTTTAATTCTTAAATAAGAACCATCTTCAACCCATTTACTCGTATGTCTATCGTAGTTTCCGTTTCGTGTGTTCGAAATTCTTGCTACGTCTGTATCTGGATTTATGATGTACGGATTTCCATTTGCATCTTCACCAATTCGTGCGTAATCTAAGGCGTGAACTAATAAATTGTTACCAACGCTTACGTTTACCGGATTTGAGTTCACACGTTTTGTGTAATTGTAAATATCATTTCCGTAAGAACCCGTTAATAAAATTCCTAAAGTGAATTGTTTGTAAGTGAAAGTATTAGTCATACCTCCAAATAATTTTGGATATGGATTTCCGATAAAAGTCTGATCTTTTTCGTCAATTTTTCCATCATTATTGATATCCTTATATTTCACATCTCCAACCCAAACACCACCTTGATCTTTGTTTACCGGAAGTTTATTTCCTTGGTTATCAACCGGCAAAGCGCTGTTATTGATTTCGTCAAGCGATTTGAATAATCCTTCTTCAACATAACCATAAAATTGCCACGGCGTTTGACCTACAACAGAACGCTGTGTCCATTCCTGAAAATAACGGGAATAACGATCTAAAATAGCCGACTGTGTATAGAATTTTTCAATTTTTGTATCAAAATGCGAAACGTTTACATTTGTTGTCCAAGAGAAATCTGCTGTTTTAATATTTACTGTATTTACAGCAATACTCCAACCTTTGTTTTTTAAAGCTCCAACGTTTACAGTAGGAGGCGTCATTCCTCCTTCTCCATCAACACCATAATAAAGTGGCAAAGGAAGATCCATAATTAAGTTGTCGGTTTTTTTTACGTAAACATCTCCTTCAATTGTAATTCTGTTATTAAATAATCCTAAATTGAAACCGATATTGTTGGTTGTTGTTTCTTCCCATTTTAAATCTGAATTGGCATATTTACTTGGCAAGAAACCAGTTCCCCATTGTGTTGGTGCTCCGTCAAGTCTTCCATAAATAACTCCTCCTGGTCCGTTGCTTCCTGTGGTTCCAGATTCAAAACGTAATTTTAATTCGCTGATTTGTTTTACTTTAAAGAAAGGCTCTTCAGAAATTCTCCATGCCGCAGAAGCAGATGGGAAATAACCCCACTTATTGTCCGGACCAAAGTTAGAAGATCCATCGGCTCTTAAAGTGGCATTAATAAAATATCTGTTTCTATAATTATATCCTGCACTACCTAAGAAAGATTCTAAAGCCCAGTCGTTTTTACCTCCCGTAGCGATTGATGTAGATTGATCTCCAACATTTAAATCCGGAATTGCCACAGGGAAATTTTCTCTATAACCTGTCAATTGTTTCCAAGCTCCGCTTTGTGCTTCGTGTCCGAAAATTGCGGTTACGGTATGATCTCCAAAAGCTTTATCATAGTTTAAGAATTGGTCAAATTTCCAATATGTATTTCTGTTTTCAACATTTGTAAGCTGTGTATTGATTCTTTCGTTAACGCCAAATTTATATTTTGGAAGAAAATAAACACCGCTTCCGTATTCGATATTGGTATTAAAAGAAGTTTTAAAAGACAATCCATCGATAATGTCAATTTTCAAATTCAATCCTCCTAAAAACTGTCTGGTCAAAACTTCATTTGTATTTAAGTTTGCCATCGCAATCGGGTTTGGAGAACTGTATCTTTCCGGAGAAGCCGGATCTGTACTTCCTCCTCCATAAGTTCCGTCAAAGTTTTTTACGGGGATATTTGGACTTAATTTCGTCGCATTCAAAACAACTGATTCAGACGTCGCTGCTGCCACATTATCCGTTTGGTTGATATTAAAGTTTGCTCCAAGAGTTAGCCAATCATTGGCTTTGTTGTCCAAATTCAAACGAACAGAATAACGGTCAAAGTTTGAACCTTGAGAAATACCTTGTTGATTAAAATATTCTCCTGATAAATAATAGGTTGTAGTATCGCTACCACCGCTCAAACGCAATTGATGTTTTGTCATTGGTGCTAAACGGTAAAGCTCTTCCTGCCAGTCTGTTCCTTGTCCTAAAATAGAAGGATCCAAAAATTCTGCCGGAATTACACCTCCTGCCTGTTGTTGGTATTCTCCCATCAACTGTGCATATTGTCTTAAATTCATCACATTGATTTTCTTTGGCGGTGCCTGCAAAGAATACGTATAATCGTATGCAATTTTAATTTTTCCTGCCTTACCTCTTTTAGTAGTAATTACAATTACCCCATTTGTACCTCTGGAACCGTAAAGCGCTGTTGCAGAAGGACCTTGTAAAATATTCATCGTTTCAATATCTGCCGGATTCAAACCTGATAGCGGACTATTTGAACTCAATAATCCGCTTCCTATTTCCTGCACTGTAATCTGAACACCGTCAATTACATACAAAGGCTGATTTGTCCCGTTTAATGAATTTACCCCGCGAATATTAACTGACAAACCTCCTCCTGGTTCACCTGAATTCTGCGTTACATAAACACCCGCAGCTCTACCCTGAATAGCCTGTTCAACGGTTGTATTTACCGTTTCATTAATTGCTTTCGCAGTAATAGTAGCCTGTGCACTGGTTAAATCCGTCTTTTTGACTTTGGTATAACCTGTAACTACAATTTCCTGAAGCGATTCTGATTCAGACGAAAGCGCAACATTCAATACTTTTAAATCTCCGGTATTTATTTTTTTTGTTTTGTATCCAATAAAAGAAAATAAAAGATTGGTCGATTTTCCCGCATTAATCGTATAAGATCCGTTATAATCCGTCATTGCGGTCTGCCCACCACCTTCGGTTTTAATGTTTACACCCGGAAGCGGATCTCCGGAATGCTCGTCGGTAACCTTACCCGTAATCTGCTGCTGTGCAAGAGCTACCGGTATAAATAGAAGCCAAAAGAGGCTGGTCATTAAGATTTTTTTCATAAGGTTTAGTTATTTAATTAGTCATGTTTTTTTTAATTGTAGTTGTAGTTTTTTTGAAGTTAAATCTTAGAAAGTTCCTCAAGGTTGTCCCGTACCTGGTCAAAGTTTTGGACAACACTTTCTAAATATCTTCAGTTGTAACTACAAAAACTTCAAATTCATTTCTAGCATTTTGGTTAAGTTTTCTTTAGTTCATGATTATTTTTTGTTTTTTTTTGATTTAGATTTTAATTTGAATTCATTTAAAAAAGGGCAAAAAGAGTCCTGTTCGCTTGATTACAAGCAAATCACATTTCGATTTTTTTAATAAATAATTTTAGATTCCGGTTAACTTTCAGCTTCGATAATTAAAACGGCAGGCAGTGTTTTAATTCGGAGAAGAAACAATATGAGTTAACTATTTTAAGACCGTAAATAAATTTTTATTTTTGATGACAATTACCAAACCGTTACAGCTTCTGTAGTTGCTTCCGGAAAACGAACGGTAGCTGCTCCTGATTTTACTTCAACATAATACAGAAAACTATTTTGGTTGTAATCCTTTTTATTAATAGCTAATTGATAAACATTTCGATCAACATTTTTCAATTCTTTTTGTTCAAATTTATCGGAGTTCAATGCTTTGTAAAATACTTTTACCGAAGTCACTTTTTCCGGCGACAATATTCTGATTTTAGAAACTAATGATTCTCCTTGTTTTACAATTGTCTGTCTTGTCGGCATTACAATTCTCAATTTCCCTGCGTATTGATCCGATAAAATTAAATCAGGAATATTGGTTAAAATCTTTTTCAAAACATCATCATATTGATGAATCTGATTAAGACTTCCTAAATTATGTTGTTCCAAATTCGCAATTGTGCCCATTTCACCATTTGTAGAAACGGTTTGCATTAAACTGTTCCCCATTTTTGTCCATGCAGCAGCGAGTTCATTTCTTTTTGTCAATAGTTTTTCTGCCAGTTTTTGCTTTTCAGTTTGGTCTTTAGTTTTATCCAGTTGTGTTTTCAATTTCTCCATTTCTCCTAATAAACAACCTGATAAACCTTGGTATTTAGCATAATAAAAGGTGTTTAACCAATAATTATATCTGCTTAAATTATCTTTTCCTATTACGAATTTCTTATTGGTTTCAAAAGTTTTAATAAAATCATATTTTTTCTGAAAGGTTGTCCAGGCTTCGTAATTGGGTCTAATCATTCCGGGGCCTTTTTTGCCCCAGTCTGCAGTTCTTGGAAAATTAGCGTGACGGTCTTTACTGTTCAATTTGAAATTTCCTCCGTCTAGAGAAGCAAACAATTTTCCCATTTCTGCCGAAGCTTTTTTTCCAAACTGCAATGCCGACCATTTTTTGTATAATTCATTAGAATCTAAATGTCTAACACTGTCTCCAACTGTTTTATACGTATCAGCTTCCCAGCCAGACTGTGCCAATGCCATAAAAGCAGGCGAAAGATTTCTGGTTCTCCAATGAATTCCCATCATTCCGGTGCAGCCATAACGATACGCATCAGACGCATCTTTAAGAACTCTTCCTGCCCAGAATTGTGGCGTTACCATTGCAGGATCGTCTTCAATCCATGAAATTTGCCATTTCGGACGGTCTTTTACATTTTTGAAAGCCGACTCAACCGGTGTAAATCCAACTTCTCTGTTGATTACCGAAAAAGGCATTTCTTTCGGAAACAAATTGTCAAACTCCGCTCTGTCTCTTGCAGGTCCTAAAACCCAACCGCTTGTAGCCAGTTTAAAAGGTGCTTTTACATTTTGTTTCGCCAAAATTGCACTTTGAATATCCTGAATTGTTCTTTCAACAGCTTCATCATTTTGTCCGTCCCAAGTCCAGGTTTCCGGTGTCCAAAACCAATAATAATCTAACGGATGTGATGCCATAATTCTGGAAAATATTCCTTCGTACAACATTACTTTTGCTTCTTTAGAATTAACATCAATTCCTTTTGCGATCATTTTTTGCTGTACATCAAACGGAATTGTCAAAGGCGTTTCTGTACCCAGACAGGTTTTTACACCAAGATCTTTTGCAAGCGTAAAAGTGTTTCCTAGCAGTGATCCAACGGCATTAAATATTTTTACATTTTCCTGTTCTGTATGCGGCCATCCTGAAAGGTTTTGCATGTAAGAAGCGCCATAATTATCTGTTTCGAATAATTGAGCTGCTCCAAAATGATAATTAGACGTCATTTTTGGATAATAGGCCCAAGTGCTGTCTTTCGTATTAGAATGCAATACCGGATAAGCCGATTTTACCGAACCGTCTTTATTAACTTGATCTTTAGTGCCGATCCAAACCATTGGCTCTGCACGTTCCCAACCCCCGAAAGGTCTTTTTTCAGGATAGGTATGAAAACCAATAAAGTTCATTCCCATTTTTGGCAATTGCGAAATGATGGCTTTATAATCTTCCTCGTTCCACCAATCTGGACCTTCCGGAAAATCATGAAATGGCTGAATTCCTCTTAATTCAAAAACTGGTTTGTGCTTTTCATTAAATCCTGAAAGTGCCAGATTTTCTATCTTTTCCTCCGGAATAATATCGCCGTCGATCATAAAACCAATTCCTAATGATTCTATAAATTTATAAGCTCCGTACAAAATACCTTCAGATGTGGCTCCAACAATAAATAGCTGTTCTTCGTTTTTAGATTTTAGATAATAGGCATCGCCTTCTATCGCACTTATTGATCTTTTATCTTTGAAATTATTGTACGTACTCAAAACAATTGACTTCCCTGAAATTTCATCTTCATTACTGTAAACTTCCAATTCAGGCAATTTATCAGTCGTAAGAAAAATATATTTCTGAAGTTCTTTTGCTGCCAGAATTTCTTTTGGCGATGCATGCTTTGGATAATAAATGGTAACCTCGTCAGAAGATTTACAGCTAACCAGAAGCATTACAATTGCAAACAAGCAAAGTAATTTTATCACACTATTTTTAAATTCAATTATAAAAACCATTTTATTACTCATATTTAAATTTAATCGGCATATCTCTTTTTTAAAAACTGCATCATTTTGTGGTTAATGTCCCACTGACTTGCCACAGGCTGATTCGTATAGGGTAAAACGGGCATATACGGCACAGGACCAAACTCTGTTGTAATACTCATTTTAGAACCATTATCTTTTTTTCTTTTGATGACTGCGTCCCACCAAAAAAGATGTTTTTCTAAAGCCTCGTTCCATTCGGGTGCAAAAGGATCAGAAACCTGAACCGCTTCTGTATGTCCAATTCTTGCATGTATATGTTCTGTTCTCAATATCGCGAGATCCATGGCCTGTTGTTGGTCTTCGAGATATGATTCTGCTACATTTACCCAGTGCGAAGCGTCTAATGTTATTTTCAATTCCGGGTTTTCCTTCAAATAAACCGCTGTTATGTGCGCTGCAAACGAAAATTTATTTCTGTGGGTTTCATGATAAATTGAAATTCCTGTTTTTAATTCGTTTTGTTTAGCGGCTTCAATAATTTTCTCATTTTGTTCTTTGCTAAAAAAATCTTTTCCGGTCTGCGAATTAATACAATAAAAATCTAATCCTGAAACTTTTTCCAACCATTTCTGATAATTTTCTAAATGTTCTTCAAAATTGGCATTTTGTGTGTCAAAATGCTGTCCGATCATGATTAAATTATATTCTTTGGCCGTTTGCAAAATTTCTTTTATTTTATTTCTGGTAACTTCTTTATTAATTGCCCATTCAACACCATCAAAACCAGCATTTTTTACTTTTATAAAGAAATCCTCCCATTTTAAATCCTCATTTCCCCAGCGCGGGCAAAAAAAATTAATATTCATACATTGTTTTATAGAGTTGATTTTATTTTTAAAACTTCCGGCCTTAAAAAAGGTTTATTCAAATCAACAATCATTTTATACGAATACGGATCAGTTCCTGCGACCATAACAATATCTCGTAAATCATCAGATGCAGGCAGCCTGCCATCCTGATCCCACGGAAGCATTGATTCGGCACTCATATAATGATTTACCAAAGCGGTTCTAAAATTACTTTCAGTTTTATTTCTAAGTGAACTGTGTAACGTATATCCGTTAAAGAAAACAACAGAACCTTTTTTTACTTCTACCGGAATAATCTGATCTTCAGAATATTTTGAAACATCAACCGTGTCAACGTCGGCAAAATTTTCATTGGTATTTTTTATTCTTGGCATGATATAACCTTCTTTGTGCGATCCGGGAATAATCCAAAGACAGCCATTTTCTATAGTTGCATCGTCAATGGCAATCCATGCACCAACTAAAGATTTATCTCTAGTTGGAATATAAAATTCATCCTGATGCCATGATTGTCCCGCTTTTCCAGGTGCTTTTACAAACAACATAGATTGCATGCATTTTACATTCTCACTAACTAAATTCTGAAGAACGTCTACAATTTTATTATGTTTCAAATATGAAAATATAACTTCTGAAATTTTATGCGGAAAATGAATTGCTACATATTTTTTTAAGATATCATCATCATTTTCAGTTTCTGATGGTTCGATTAAACCTTTGATAAAACCACGATTTCCTTTAAAGATTTCTTTGCTTTCATTTTTGAGTGTTTCCACTTCAAGATCAGTAAGCAGATTTGATACTATGAGGTAACCGTTTTTGTCATAAAACTCACGTTGCTCTTTTATATTTAGATTAGATTCTGTCATTTTTGGGTTATTAGTTTTATTAATAAATCATTAACATTGCAAATAAAAAGAGATTTTCACGAACAAACTGCTCCAGAATTGTTTAGTTTATAAACTATTTTAATATTTTTGATTATCTTCGTAAATAATTGTAATAAAATTTCTATGTTATGAAACCACATGTACAAAAATTACCATTATCGCAAAATAATTCGTTTGTTGCCAGAACGTACTGCACACCCAACTTTGAGGTAACCTGGCATCAGCATATTGAAAATGAACTGATTTTGTTTACGCAAGGCGAAGGTTTGGGCTTTATCGGTAATGATGTAAGTGAGTTTAAAACGGGCGATGTTTATTTCATTGGACCTAATGTTCCGCACACTTTCCAAAAAAGAGATAAAAACATGATAACCAGCGCAATAGTTATTCAATTTAAAGAAGACTTTTGGGGAACTGATTTTTTAAACTTACCTGAAAACCTGGAGATAAAACAACTTATTGCTACTTCTCAATTAGGTTTGAAGATTAACGAAAAGCATAAATTAAAGCTCGGAAAGTTAATTACAAAGATGCAAGATGCTTCTTCACACAAACGTATTTTATTACTCTATAAATGTCTGGCAATCCTAACAAAGAAAAATTGTTATACTAAATTAACCGAACAGCAGATTGCGTTTCATAATATTAAAGAAAAGATCAGGATTGAAAAGATCTTTAATTATAGTATTCAGAACTTTCAGAATGAGATTAAGATTAAAGATATTGCTGATCTCGCCGGAATGACCGAACCTGCATTTTGCAATTATTTTAAGAAAAGTACCAAAAAATCGTATGTGAATTTTTTAAATGAAATTAGAATCGGACATGTATGTAATCTTCTGTTGGAAACAAATCTTGCTGTGTCTGATATTTGCTACGACAGTGGTTTCCAGACGATTGCCAATTTCAATAAACACTTTTTAAAACTTAAAAAAATGACCCCTTCAAAGTATAGAATTCTATACAAAAAGGAGTCTTATTTTGAAATTCCGGATATTGCTTAATCTGTAATTGTTTATTTCCTTTTATCCCATAAATTTTCCATTTCTTCGAGAGTTTTTCCTTTGGTTTCGGGAATAAATTTCCATACAAAAAACAACGCCAGAATTCCCATAAAACCATATATCCAATAGGCAAAGCCATGGTTGAATTGCTGTACTAAATAACTATTTTTATCCATTACTGGAAAAGACCAGGAAACCAGATAATTTGAAATCCACTGCATGGCAACTGCCGCTGCCATTGCTTTTCCTCTGATCTTATTTGGAAACATTTCAGAAAGTAAAACCCAGGTTACAGGTCCCCAGGACATTGCAAAACCGGCTACATAAACTAGCATGCATAACAAAGCAACAATTCCCACAGAATGACTAAAGAATGACAAACCAAGCGCAAACATTGCTGCAGCCATTGCCAATGCCCCAATAATCATTAAGGGTTTTCTGCCTACTTTGTCAACGGTTTGAATAGCTACAACTGTAAATAATAAATTTACGGCGCCGACAATAATAGTCTGCAATAAAGCGCTGTCGGTTCCGGATCCCATTGTTTTGAATATTTCAGGTGCATAATATAAAACGACGTTTATGCCCACAAACTGCTGAAAAAAAGAAAGCAGTAAACCAAAAATAATAACCGCTGAACCATAAGAAAATAGTTTTCCGGAATGATCTACAAGCGTACTTTTGATTTCTCCTAAAATTCTATTGGCTTCTTCAGGATTGTTTATTTTCTGTAAAACCGCAAGCGCTTCCTCAGGTTTCGACTGTAACATTAAAGATCGTGGTGTATCCGGAACAAAGAATAATAATCCTAAGAAAAGAACTGCCGGAACAATTTCAGAAGCAAACATAAATCTCCAGCCTATCGAATCTAACCAATTACTATCTCCTTGTTTTGCAATAAAATAATTGACAAAATAAACGACAAGCATCCCAAAGATAATCGCAAACTGATTCATTGAAACCAATTTACCTCTGCTTGCTGCGGGTGCAATTTCAGCAATATATAAAGGCGAAAGCATAGAAGCCAATCCAACCCCAATTCCACCAATTGTTCTATAAAACATAAAAAAGTTTATAAAAGTATGATCACCGGTTCCAACTGTTTTAATGAATAACTCTGGCGCAGCCGAACCGATTGAAGAAATTAAAAATAAAACGGCTGCAAGCACTAATCCTTTTTTTCTGCCTAGTTTTTTACTTATAAATCCGCTGAAAAGTCCTCCAATTATACAACCTATTAAGGCACTGGAAACCACAAATCCTAAACGTGAACTTGCAGCAGTTTCATCTAAGCCAAAAGGAAGTACGAAAAATTTTTCTAGTGATCCGACTGCACCCGAAATAACAGCAGTGTGATAGCCAAAAAGAAAACCACCAAAAGTGGCAATAATAGTCAATTGTAACAAATACCGGTAATTTGCAGTTTTATCCATTTTTTAATTATAAAATTTTGAATCTTTTATTTTTTTAGCGCAATGTATAATTATTTAATACATTTAAAAGTTATTCTTTGAATTCTTTTTTTACTACATTATTACAGATTACTCTTTTGTAATAAAATGATTACCGGAAGCGTACATCCCTAAATAGGTTCCTACAAAACCTCCGGCAAATTTGGTGCTTAAAATTGTAGTGTCACTATTTTTTAGGAGAACAATCCAGGAATCATTTTCTTTTTCTTTATAATAAAAATTGAATAAACCCGCCTTCCCTTCAATTCTAAACAAAACCGAATCTGAGTTTTCTTTCAAAACTTTTTTAGCGATTATTTCCCCTTTTCCGTTATTTATTATTTTGGAAACCCGTTCTACAAAAACTTCTTGTTTCCCTGAATCATTGAGACGTTTTCCTAAAATAAAATAACTTTTTTCGTTTTGAAAAGCTACTAAACCAGTCGCTTCAGATTTGTTTTTAAGTTTAAAATCCACTTTAGTTGAAACATCAAAATTCAGATGCTGCTGTCTTCTTCCAATAAAAGAAAAATTAGTTTCAGTTTGAATTGATTCTTTTCTCGCTTCTATTAGTAATTTCCCTTTTTGCAGTGAATACCATTTTTCAGAAGTCGTTCGAATAAAATTCCATTTAAAATCTAATTTATATTTACTGAAATCATCCTGCCAAATAAAATTTCCATTCATTGGCGGAATGTTTTCTTTTGATGAAGGAAGATTCGGCTTTTTCAATTGAAATGGAATTGGTTCTTTACCTCCTATAATTTCCGGCCAGCCTTCTTTCCATTTTACAGGAAGCATAAAAGTTTCTCTTCCGGTATTATAAAGATCGTCACCATAAGGTCTGCAGCCTAAAAATACTGACCACCAATCGCCATTTGGTAACTCAACAAAATCGGCATGACCCGTTGTTGTTACAGGATTTTCTCTTGTTTTGTCTAAATCTTTTTGGGTTAAGATTGGGTTATTTGGAAAACTAATGTAAGGACCAAAAATATTTTTACTTCTAAAAACTACTTCAGAATGATTGTATTCTGTTCCGCCTTGCGCACAAATCATAAAGTAAAATCCGTCTTTTTTAATAATATGCGGACCCTCAATCCAAACTGGTTTTTGAGACATATCTGTTCCTCCATTTACAACCAATTTTGATTCCCCGAAAGTTTTAGATTTTTCAAGATCAAATTCCATCATGTAAATGGCTCTATGACCTTCATGAACTGAAATATTATGTGGCGGCGGACCATTATGAGTGATGTATACTTTACCATCGTCATCAAAAAAAATGTCCGGATCAATTCCTTCAATTTCAGGGAGCCAAATCGGATTTGACCATGGCCCAGTCGGATTTTTTGCTGTTACCAAAAAATTTCCACCGGCATCAACATTCGTACAGACTAGATAAAAAATTCCTTTGTTGTATCTGATAGTTGGTGCATAAAGTCCTTTTGAAACGGCAAGCTTAAGATCCAGTTGTTCTGAGCGATCAATGACATGACCAATCTGTTTCCAATTGACCATATCTGTACTTTCAAAAATTGGCAATCCTGGAAAATAAGAGAAAGAGGAATTTACCAGATAGAATTTATCACCGACCCTGCAAATACTTGGATCTGGATAAAATCCTGCCAAAATCGGATTTAAATATTTTTCTTTATCAGAAGAAAGTTTTTTATAAATATCGTCGTTACCTTCATAACGAAACCAATCAAAAGCAGCAATGTTTTCTTCTTTATCATGCTTTCTATTTTCTGAAATTTTAATGCAGTTACTTAGTAACAGGATTGAAAAGCAAGCTATTATTTTCTTTAATAAATGATATATTTTTTGCATTCTAAAACTTTTAGTGTTTTAAAATCAAACCTATGGATTCGTTTTTTAAGAGTCTGGTACTTTCTTGTCAGAATTGAATACTATCTAATCCTTAATAATTCCTGTGCTTCTATTGATCAGCTACCAGAATATCTTCTTGGATGTATTCGATCAGCATAATTTATTTTATGGTCGCAAAATTATTTCGAACATTATTTTTAAGCAATAACTTGCTCTGAAGTAGTTAAGTCAAAGTGTTCGACTGTCGAACACCTTTAGTACTTTTTTAAAGTATATTTCGTACTTAAAAAATTATTTTTTATTCAACCCATTAAAAATCTGATATAAAATTATGCACTCTTAATGATTTTAAAAATCACTAAAAATCTAAAAAAACCTTTAATTTCAAGGCTTATCACGATATTCTTTTAAGCCATCGAAGAACATTAATATAGGAATAAGGTGTTCGATTGTAATCCCGTCAAGTCCACATCTCGCACTCATAACCGTTGTAAAATTTATGTCCTATAAGTCTCTAAATTTTTTATAAAATAGATTACATAAGAAAACATTATTTTATTTTAGGTGCAAAATAGGTGCATTCAGACCCAGGACCAAATTAAAACCCTGTGAAACAAATATTTAAGAGTTTAAGTTCGAAACATTACTAACTACTAGCAGAAAGAAAATTTCATACTAGAATACCGCTACTAAAAAAAAACTCTTTCGATTAAAGTTTTTACTTCAGCTAGCAAATAATATATCAGTAACTATCAATTGCTAAGAAGAGAGGCAAACTTAATTGTCGTGACACTGTCACGACAAAATTCATTATCTGTAGACAGATCTATATATTACATAATTCAAAGATTGTTTTCTTCGAGGTTCTTCCGATATCTATCTTCTAATTGTGCCGACAATGTCGGCACAATTTATTTTTTGTACTCTTCAGTAGTAGCTGAGAGTGTTTTTTTTCACGACGTAACAAAATTAATTTACCATAGCAACTAGGCATCGGTAAGAGCAAAAAAATCAGTGATTGGTTATATCAAAAATATCTACAACACTTCCAAAAGAAATTCTGCTCTTGAATAAAAACAGCACAAATGCGTAAAAAACAGATTTTTAACAAAACAATCTACTACTTTCATTTCGTAGCAACCCATTTGATTTTATCTGTTTTTATTACTTTTTTGTATGTTTGCAAACTACAACTAACTTCCTTACTTAAAAAAAAAATGCTTCAAAACCAATCCATAATTCCTGATATAAAGGCAATAATTGCGACATCAAAAGAGAGTGCAATTAGAGCAGTTGATAACGAAAGAACCAGAATGTACTGGTCTATTGGGAAACGTATTTTTGAGGAAGAACAGCAGGGAAAAGAAAGAGCTGATTATGGAACTTACTTAATTAGATTTCTTGCAGAACAATTACAGCCCGAGTATGGCAGTGGATTTTCTTACCGTCAATTAAACTGGTATCGTTAATTTTACAGGACTTTTCCAATTGTGTCCGCACTGCGGACACAATTGAGCTGGACACAATACAAGTTCTTATTATCAATTGATACTCAAGAAAAAAGAGAGTTCTATATTGCTGAAAGTGTAAAAAACAATTGGACATCACGTCAATTGGAACGTCAAATAAACAGCAGTTTATATGAACGCCTCTTAATGAGCAGTGATAAAGAAAGTGTCCTGGCAGTTGCTAAAAATGAAAATTTGCCTTCAGATGCCCGGGAGATTATCAAAGACCCGATGTATTTGGAATTCTTAGGTTTAAAACGTGAAGCTTCTTATTATGAAAAAGATCTTGAACAGGCCATTATAACGCATCTTCAGGAGTTTTTATTGGAAATAGGAAATGGCTTTTCTTTTGTTGCAAGACAAAAAAGAATTCATATTGATGGAGATGAGTTTTTTGTAGATCTGGTATTTTATAATAGATTACTTCAATGCTTTGTTTTGATAGAAATCAAAACACATAAGCTTACTCACCAGGATATTGGTCAGTTGCAGATGTATGTCAACTATTATGACCGAATCGAGAAAAATGAGAATGAAAACCCTACAATTGGAATATTGCTCTGCGCTAATAAAAATGACGGTGTAGTTAAATTCACATTACCTGAAAGCAACAAAAGTATTATTGCAAGCCAGTATCATTTATATCTTCCAACCGAGCAGCAATTACTGGAAGAAGTCAACAAAGAATTGGCAAATTTTCAAGAGGACAGAAAGGAAATATAAGAAAGAAATTGACATTTAATTTTTTTGGCAGAATCGTGGCACTTCCCTTTTACAAAAGTAAAAATCCAGTATTGACAGGTTCAATCGACCTAGGGTTCGAATATTCAAAGGTCATATTGTAAAAATAATTTACTGCAGTTTTTTAAATTTTAAAAAAACTATTTAATAAATTAATTGTCCTTTAATTTAAATTGTGTTCACAGTGCGGACATAATTGGATCTGAAATTATTCAGACAGGTATTTTCTTTCTATTTTTTCCTTTGCTTCTGTCAATAATGAATGAATTTTTTCTTCAAACTGTTTTTTCGGTGGCAAATCGGTCCAGTATTCAGCAACTATTATCCCGTCTTTATGCATTTCAAGTAATTCTATCTGTTCACGGCTACTTTCGGCGCAGAGTATTAATCCAATTGGAGTATTTTCACCTTCTTGCTTTTCATACTTGTCTAACCATCGTAAATAAAGCTCCATTTGTCCTTTGTGTTTAGCTTGGAACTTCCCTAACTTCAATTCAATTGCTACTAGTCGTTTTAATTTACGATGATAGAACAGTAAATCTAAATTAAAATCTTCACCATCTATTATCATTCTTTTTTGACGTTCCACAAATGTAAATCCCTTCCCAAGCTCAAGAATGAATTTTTCTAATTCATACAATATTGCCTGCTCTAAATCCTTTTCTAAATAAGCATTCCCTAAATTTAGAAAATCCAATAAATAAGGATCCTTGAAACTATATTTTAAATTATAATCAGAAGCAGGTATTTGTACATTTGCTATTGTTGTACGTTCAAAAGTTTTCTTTTCTATTTGTTTTCGAAGCTACCTTACACTCATAAGTTGGTTGCTTACTTGATTTGCATAAAATATCATAGCGTCATGATTTTTTATGGGCAATAATTCAATGAAATGTGACCAACTTAATTTTTGAGAAAGTGCTATCACCATTTGTTTATCTGAAAATTGCTCTGCAAAACGAAGCATTCTTCTTAAGTTTTTTTCAGTAAAACTTCTACCATATTTAGTTTCCAATTGTGCCGACAGTGTCGGCACAATTTGTTTTCCGTATTCAGCGCGCTTATTTTGAAGTATAGTTTCATTAATTCTAAAACCAATTTGCCAAAAAAGCAATGTTAAAGAACTATTGTTTTGAACGATAACTTGCTGTTGAGTTTGCTCAACAAGTTGAGATAATTCAGTAAGTAAATCAATTTCAATAAATGTTATATTATTTTCTTTATCCGCCATCACATAATTATTAATAATAAGTCTCGTAAAATGTATCTTACAAAAACAAAAATACTAAAAGTAAGTTCACACAGTTATAAATATATGTATCAAACTTTCTTTTAGGATTAACACAAACGTTTTAAACTTAAAATAAATTACGTCCGTAGTGCGGACGCAATTATATTATCAAAAATCAACAAAAAACAATATCACTTAATTTTCAAATAAGATGGCAGAAATACAACGACGTCACACATCTGACTTTAAAATGAAGGCAGTTCTGCTGAGTTATGAAAGAAGAAATGTTCTTGACACAGCCAACGAACTTGAAATATCACCAAAATTGCTTTCTAAATGGAGGTCAATTTATCGAAAATATAAAGAGGGTAGTTTTCCTGGCTTAGGTAAAAAAAGAATTTATTATGAGGATTTAAAGATTTTTGAATCAGAAAAGAAACTTGCAGAATCGCAATTAAGATTAGTGATACTTAGAGAAGTTATAAAATTAAAACCTCAGAGCAAACAAGAGCTGTACAATTTTATCCATCAAAACAAAAATAAATACCCCATTGGTATAATGTGTCAGGTTTTAGGGGTTTCTACTTCAATGTATAATTTAAGGATGCAGTATCCTCTCTCAAAAAGAGAAATACAGGTCAGCCTATACAAAGATGCAATAACTTCTGTCTTTTATGAATTTAAACAATACCGTGGTTGTGTCTTAATCGCCAGAGAGATTTGCAAAAGAGGAATACATATATCAGAAGATCAGGTTACATTTTTTATGAAGCAGCTTGGTCTTAAACGTAAAGTTAAAAAGAAGTACAAAGTTACCACAGATTCAAAGCATACGTTATATATTTCGCCAAATATACTTAACAGGCAGTTTACGACAGATAAACCTTCAAAGGTTTGGGTTTCCGACATCACCTATCTACAGATCGAAAAACGTTTTTTATACCTTACCGTCATAATAGACTTATATGACCGGAAAATAGTGGGCTGGAACCTTAGCTCTTTGCTTTCAACTACTACAACCATTCTTCCTGCCTGGAATATGGCTATAAGCAATCGCAAAATACAAGAAGGTTTAATATTCCACTCTGATCGCGGAACACAGTATGCGAACAAACTCTTTACCAGTACTCTTAGTCAACATAAGTGTGTACAAAGTATGAGCGGAAAGGGAAATAGCATCGATAACGCTGTTTCTGAAAGCTTTTTTAAATCATTAAAAAGAGAATTAATATACAGTCAGAAAACATTATTAACTCCAAAAGAGATGAGAGCGGAGATATTTGACTATATAGAAAACTGGTACAACAAAAAAAGGAGACACTCAGCACTTAAATATAAAACAATCGAAGAGTTCAATGCAGAAATATAATGCCAAAAAATAAAATCGTCAATTACATTTATGAAACTAAATAAAAAAGAATACCACCCTGATTTCAAACTAAAAGTTGTCAAGCTAAGTTTTGAAAAAGTTAAACTAGTACACATCGCACGAAAATTCAACATAACATACAACACGTTGTGGAACTGGCGAAAAAACTATATTATACACGGCGAAGAAAATTTCTCTGTTCTAGAAAAAACAAAATTAACTTCCCAGGAAAAAAAAATATATGATCTTGAAATAAAAACTAGAGAGTTAGATACTGAATTTAAAATTATTAAAGAAGCAGCAGATTACCTTCAAAAAGGACCACCTTTTATATTTGAATATATAGCTAAAAATGAACAAAATTATTCAAGTTATATGATGTGTAAAATTCTTGAGGTAAACTTTGGAAGCTACAACAACTGGAAAAATGAATTTGTTTCTGAAAGACAAAAATGGAAAATGATGGTCAAGGAAGAAATAGTATCGATATTTATATTATCTCAAAAACGTTATGGATCTAAACGCATAAGCGTAGAACTTCAAAGATCAGGATACCAATTATCTGCTGATACAGTGCGTAGATATATGCGCGAATTAAATCTGCATGTTGCAGTAAAAAAGTATAAAATCAAAACTTGAAAATGTTTGCCTTCACTGCCCCCCGATAGCTATCGGGGGTTCCACATAACTGCCTGTTTTGTAAAACAAAAAACCCTGTTTCGTTAGAAACAGGGTTTTTAAAAGAAAGGCGACGACATACTCTCCCACATAACTGCAGTACCATCTGCGCAGGCGGGCTTAACTACTCTGTTCGGGATGGGAAGAGGTGAGCCCCGCCGCAATAACCACCTTAAGGTCGTTGTTACTTTAGGTAACTTTTTTAATTAATAATTGATAATTCACAATTCATAATTAAAAATAATATCTTAACATACTGAGATAAAGAAAAGTAAGATTTATTTAGAAAGTTTCTTCCTCCCGATTGCTCGGGAGGAAAAGGGTGTACATAAGC
>NZ_MUGV01000008.1:0-86827 GCF_002217275.1 Flavobacterium frigidimaris | reverse complement strand
TTAGATAATGCTTTTGAAACCGCATAAATTAGAAAATGTGATATCATATAGTTTTAAAAAATGATTTTTATTTGTAAATTTAAACTTACATTAAAATTATCTCATTATCAAATTTTCTAATTAACTAATTAAAAAAATGACTTTCAACGAAAAATACAAGGACAATGCTCTTTTACTAAAAACGTTCAATTTTGCTTTAAATATTATTGATTACACATGTGAACTTCAAGAACAGAAGAAATTTGTAATTGCTAATCAACTATTAAAAAGTGGAACATCAATTGGAGCAAATTCAAAAGAATCTCAAAATGCAGAAAGTAAAGCAGATTTCATTCATAAATTAAAAATAGCAATTAAAGAAGCAGATGAAACTGAGTATTGGTTGTTTTTATGTGATACTCACAAAAGCTTCCCAAGTTGCAGACAACTATTGAATGATCTGTCAGAAATTTTAAAAATTTTAAATAAAATAATATCAACATCTAAGAGGAATTAGAAAATTAGAAAATGTGTCAATTAGAAAATTGATCCAAAGCATTTCAAAATTATCTGATTTTCTCATTATCAAATTATCTAATTATGAAACAAGTAAAATCAGTAGAATACGGATTAGAAAAAATCTTTGAAGGAGCACAAGATTTCCTTCCATTATTAGGAACAGATTATGTAGAATTCTACGTAGGAAACGCAAAACAGTCTGCACATTATTATAAAACAGCTTTCGGATATCAGTCATTAGCTTACGCCGGATTAGAAACCGGAGTAAAAGACAAAGCATCTTATGTTTTGAAGCAGGACAAAATCAGAATTGTATTGACAACGCCTTTAACACAGGATTCTCCAATTCATGCACATCTTCAAAAACATGGTGACGGTGTAAAAGTGGCCGCTCTTTGGGTTGAAGATGCGAGAAGTGCTTATGAAGAAACTATGAAACGTGGCGCTCGCTCTTTTATGGAACCAACTGTAGAATCAGATGAATTTGGGGAAGTAGTTCGTTCCGGAATTTATACTTACGGGGAAACGGTTCACATTTTTGTAGAAAGAAAAAACTACAACGGCGTTTTCCTGCCAGGTTATAAAGAATGGAAATCAGATTACAATCCAGAACCAACAGGATTGAAATACATTGACCATATGGTTGGAAATGTGGGCTGGAACGAAATGAATACCTGGGTAAAATTTTACGAAGACGTTATGGGATTCGTGAATTTCTTATCATTTGATGACAAACAAATCAATACTGAATATTCAGCTTTGATGAGTAAAGTTATGTCTAACGGAAACGGAAGAATTAAATTCCCAATTAACGAACCAGCCGAAGGAAAGAAAAAATCTCAAATCGAAGAATATTTAGATTTTTATGGTGGACCTGGAATTCAGCATATTGCGATCGCAACTGATGATATAATCAAAACCGTTTCTGATTTGAAATCACGTGGTGTTGAATTTTTATCTGCTCCGCCGCATACTTATTACCAGGCGATCCCTGAAAGATTAGGTGTTCACATGGATATGATGAAAGAAGATTTAAACGAAATTGAGAAACTTGCCATCATGGTTGATGCTGATGAGGATGGTTACTTATTACAGATATTTACTAAGCCAGTTCAGGACAGACCAACACTATTTTTCGAAATTATTCAACGAATGGGAGCAAAAGGCTTCGGCGCAGGGAACTTTAAAGCCCTTTTTGAGTCAATTGAAAGAGAGCAGGAATTGAGAGGAACATTGTAAAAACGCAAAATTTCTACATAAAACAAGATAATTCTCGGTAAAACGATGCTTTTTATGCAAATGTTATGTTAAACTTGCCTTTTGCTATTTCTTTTTTGAACTTTCTGTATATCTTTGCACTCGCAAATCAGGAAGGGGTGGTTTCCTTCTGAATTGATATAAATTTCATAATTTATAGTTTTTTGGTTAGTTAATAGCATAAAAACTCAGTCATTACTTGACTGAGTTTTTTTGTTTTGGTACATTTGGAATAGAATTTGCATTTAATTATCTTTATAATGAAATGTAAAGATTGTACTATGAAAAAGTTAGTTCTCATCATATTAATTCTCACCACTCTTGCTTTTGATACTCAAAAAGAAGATGCATTTGGAACGGGAGAATACTTCAAATTTAGAATCCACTACGGAATTGTAAATGCCGGCTATGCCACACTTGAAATAAAAGACGCTATAATAAATAATAAAAAGGTACATCATGCGGTGGGTAAAGGTTACACAACCGGTATGTCAAAATTCTTTTTTAAAGTAGAGGATTTATACGAAAGTTATTTTGACAAAGAAACCGGAGACCCCTATCGGTATGTCAGAAAAATTGACGAAGGTGGTTATACTAAAAATCAGGAAGGCTTTTTTAATCAAAATGAAAATCGAGTTTTAGTAAAAGATTACAAACGTAAGACTGAAAAAACCATTATTATAACTGATCATGTCCAGGATATAATTTCTTCTTTTTATTTCCTTAGAAATCACCCAAACATTGACAAGCTCAAATCGGGTGAAGCAATTACTATAGATATGTTTTTTGACGAAGAAATCACAAAATTTAAGTTAAAATATATAGGTCGTCAGGATATTACAACTAAATTTGGAACCGTTTCTACAATGGTATTTAAGCCACTGGTACAAACCGGAAGAGTTTTTAAAGAAAAAGAAAGCGTAACACTCTGGATAACAGACGACGACAACAAGGTTCCGATCAGAATTAAAGCAGATCTTGCAGTAGGATCACTTAAAGCAGATCTTGATGAATATAAAGGATTAAAAAATCCATTTAAAGTAAAAAAATAATGAATCTTACTGATCATTCAGAATCAATTTTAAAAGAAATTGACCTTAAATTTCAAGCTATAAATCAAAAAACAGATGTGCAGCTTGAAGGCTTACTTTGGTCAAAACCAATCACCTATTGGGACTACATTCAAACTGATGCCCTTTTAAGTTTACAAACACAGCGCACCACATTGCCCGATGAAATGGTTTTCATTATGTACCATCAGGTAAATGAATTAATCTTCAAGATGATTTTGTGGGAAATTGATCAGATTGCCAATACTGAAAATATTCAGGTTGATTTTTTCAGCGAAAGATTATCAAGAATCACGAGATATTTTGACATGCTTACCAATTCGTTTAGTATAATGGAAAACGGAATGGAAGTAGATCAATACATGAAATTTAGAAACACATTGACTCCCGCTAGTGGTTTTCAGAGCGCACAATATAGATTGATTGAATTCGCATCGACTGATGTAATCAATTTGACAGATCGCAGATACAAAGCAAATTTTGATGAAAACACAGATTTAGAAACCAGTTTTGAACATCTATATTGGCAGGCTGCCGGTAAAGATTATCATACCGGTGAAAAATCATACTTACTTCAGGAATTTGAAAACAAATATAAAGTTTCCTTTTTAAGACAAATGTCTACTTTTAAAACTAAAAATATTTGGCAAAAATTCACTCAATTACCAGAAGCAGATCAGCAAAACGAAGCGTTAATAAATGCAATGCGTCATTATGACAAAACTGTGAATATTACCTGGGTTATGCAGCATTTGAACACTGCAAGAAAATACATTTTGGAAAGTGGAAAAGGTAACGGAGAAGCGACCGGTGGAAGTGACTGGCAAAAATATATGCATCCAAAATACCAAAGACGCATCTTTTTTCCTAAATTGTGGACCGAAGATGAATTGTCCAATTGGGGAAATGAAGAAACCATTTAATTTTCCACAAAAAATAAAAGTTTGAAAAAAGCATTCGTAATTATAATCGTTTTATTCTCAATATTTTCATGCAATAAAACCGATGAAAAAGTTGAAACTAAAATCACTAAACCAAAAACTAAGAAAGTAGAATTTGGCTTTAATTACGCCGATTTTAATGTTGTAAATGACACCATATCAAAAGGAGATTCATTTGGATCTATCATTCAAAATCAAAATATTGGTAACAAACAAGTATTTAATATTGTCGAACAGGTAAAAGATTCTTTTAATGTTAGGACGATTCGATACAACAAACCTTACACACTTCTTCGTGCTAAAAATAAAACCAATAAATTACAAGTTTTTATTTACCAGCCTGATGCTTTAAGCTATTATGTTATCGACTTACGCGATAGTATCGCAAAAGCTTATAAAAAAATAAAACCGGTTACATTAAAACGTAAAATTATTGGTGGCGTTTTAAAAAGTTCATTATCTGAGACTTTAGGAAACGAAAGTGTAGAAACGGCTCTTGCTAGCAGAATCACCAAAGTGTTTTCGTGGTCAATTGACTTCTTCAAACTTAAAAAAGGAGATCGTTATGGTTTAATTTTCACTGAAAGATTTATCAATGGAAAAACGTATGACGGTGTTGAAGATCTTGAAGCTGCCTTTTTTGAATATAAAGGAAAAATCGTTTATGCATTTCCTTTTGAAAAAGATACACTTTCAGGAAAAGTTGAATATTATGATGATCAGGGAAAAACGCTGAAAAATTTCTTCCTAAAAACACCCATTAAATTCAGTCGAATCACATCGCGATTTACTGCAAACAGATTTCACCCGGTACAACATACGTGGAAAGCACATAAAGGAACTGATTATGCTGCTCCAACCGGAACACCTATTTCGACAACGGCCGCCGGGGTTGTAGAAGCAACCGGATATACAGCTGGAAATGGAAATTTCGTAAAAGTAAAACACAACGGAACCTACTCTACCCAATATTTACACATGTCACGAATTTTAGTTCGTCGTGGTCAACGTGTAACGCAGGGACAAACCATTGGATTAGTGGGAAGCACCGGACTAGCAACCGGACCACACGTTTGCTATAGATTTTGGAAAAACGGAGTTCAGGTTGATGCACTTCGATTGAACTTACCAACCGGAGAATCTTTGACAGGAAATGACAAAAACCGTTTCATAAAACAAATGGAACCCCTAAAAAGAGAATTGGATAGTATTGGGAATTTGTAAATATCTGAAATATAAGGTCGAATGAAAAATGCACGTCTTAAAGCAATTTACAATGAAACTTTTTCGGGTTTAAAACTATTTTATCGGGATACTGATTTGTCGGACAATTTAATTTCAAATTATAAGGTTGGACAAATAATTCAGGAAAAAGGCTTTACTGATATGTCATCTATGGGTGGTGGACTTTCTGGCAATACCAGATATTTAATTGCGAGTGCCCATCCAAAAGATTTATCCAAATTTAATCCTGACTCTGCAAAAATTGGTCATTTTCTTTTAGATACTATTGCGTACTTTAAAGTATTGGATATTCAGAAAATCGAAAACAAAACACAGATTTTTCTTTTAAACATTCCAGATAATTCAATTTCACTTTTTAAAAATTCATCTTCAAATCTGGAAGAAGAAATTATAGAAAAAGCACAAAAAAAATTCAAGGATAAAATTCATTCAACACTAGTTGCAGAATTACAAACAGCTGACTGGAGAGAAAGAACAAAGTCTCCTATTGGAATGAATGATGCTGGTGAATTATTTTTTGATGATTCGAAGATTAAAGTCGAACAACCCAAAAGAATTGAAATTAATACCGAGAAAAAAACCATTGAAGTTAATAAAAAACCGTGGTGGAAGATTTGGTAATGAAAATTTCATCTTAATTAATCGGATCACTTAATGAAACGAACCTTATTACTACTTTCATCGATATTAACAATCGGATGTTCCAACCAACATGCTTTTGTTTTAAATGACTCAGATACAAATAAATACTTTGTATTAGAATCAATCAACCATGCAATTGAGAGAGACCAAATTGGCAAATCGCCTTTTATTGTAATAGACGGAAATCCTTTTAATTACAATAAAAAACAAGATACAATTTTACTACCCCTTAAAAAATCCGACATATTAAGGTTAGACTTCTTAAACAAAAACAGCAGTCGCATAATATATAATGATAAAGAAAATGATGGTGCTATAATCATAACTACAAAAATTCAAAAGCGATAATCTCATAAAACGTTTTCGTAACTAATTGTTATATAATTGTGAAGCTTAAAGCTTTTAAAAGTTATTTCAGTATTTTTGTTTTTTAAAAAACCACATATAACCACTTTCTCAATTAAATACAAAAAATGGCTTTAAACACAACAAACCCAACCGGGACTGAAGCGTGGAAAAATCTGCAAAACCACTATAATGCAATTCACGAAACAACAATACAGGAATTGTTTCAACAAGATAATGCCCGTGTTGAAAAATTCAATTTACAATGGAATGACTTTTTAGTTGATTATTCTAAAAACAATATTAGCCAGGAAACTATTTCTCTTTTACTAGAATTAGCAAATTCAATTGGATTAAAAGAAGCAGTTGCTCAATATTTTGGAGGTGAAATCATCAACCAAACGGAAAACAGAGCCGTTTTGCATACGGCGTTACGTGCACCAGAATCATCAGTAATTAAAGTTGATGGTGAAAATGTAATTCCGGAAGTTTACGAAGTAAAAAACAAAATTAAAAACTTTACAAGCGAAGTAATTTCAGGTGAAAGAAAAGGTTTTACAGGGAAAGCATTTACTGATGTTGTAAATATCGGAATTGGAGGTTCAGATCTTGGTCCGGTAATGGCCGTTGAAGCGTTACAATTTTACAAAAATCACCTGAATTTGCATTTTGTTTCAAATGTTGATGGAGATCATGTAAACGAAATAATCAAAAAATTAAATCCGGAAACAACGTTATTTTTAATTGTTTCTAAAACTTTTACAACTCAGGAAACTTTATCAAATTCTGAAACTATCAAAGAATGGTTTTTGAAATCGGCTTCTCAGGAAGATATAGCAAAACACTTTGCGGCTGTTTCGACAAATATTCAAAAAGTAACTGAATTCGGAATTAATCCGGACAACGTTTTCCCGATGTGGGATTGGGTTGGCGGGAGATTCTCTTTATGGAGTGCCGTTGGTTTAAGCATTGCCCTGGCTGTTGGATTTGACAATTATAATGATTTATTGAATGGCGCTAACGAAATGGACGAGCATTTCAAATCGGCTGAATTTGACGAAAATATTCCGGCAATCTTAGCTTTATTGAGTGTTTGGTATAACAATTTCTTCGGAGCTGAGAGCGAAGCCCTGATTCCTTATACGCAATATTTACAAAAATTAGCTCCTTACCTGCAACAGGCAACTATGGAAAGTAACGGAAAAAGCGTTGGCCGTGACGGAGTACCTGTAAACTACCAAACCGGAACTATTATTTGGGGAGAACCGGGAACGAATTCACAACATGCTTTCTTTCAATTAATTCACCAAGGGACAAAATTAATTCCGACGGATTTTATTGGATTCGTAAAACCTTTATACGGAAACGAAGATCACCACGACAAATTAATGTCAAACTTTTTTGCGCAAACCGAAGCTTTGATGAACGGAAAAACTCCGGCACAAGTTCAGGCTGAATTTGACAAACAAGGACTTTCTGCAGAAAAAGCATCATACTTATTGCCTTTTAAAGTTTTCACAGGAAACAAGCCAACCAATACCATTTTGATTCAAAAATTAACACCTAAATCTCTAGGATCCTTAATCGCTTTATATGAGCACAAGATTTTTGTTCAGGGCGTTATTTGGAACATTTTTAGCTTTGACCAATGGGGAGTTGAATTAGGAAAACAATTAGCTAATTCTATTTTAGACGAAATAAATTCAAAAAATGTTAAAAGTCATGACAGTTCAACTTCATTTTTGTTGAACCACTTTTTAAAGAACAAATAACAACACTGAGAAGAACTTTTCTTAACAAACTGAAACGCCTTGATTTAACTAAAATTAAGGCGTTTTTTCGTATAAAGTAGGCAATATAAAGCATCGAACTAGTGCTTATTGCAAGTTTACAGCTACAGGTCTACTCAAATTAATATGTTTTTAACAAAAAACACGCCTCTAAATTCAAAAAATCATTATTTTCTTTAATGAAAAAAGAAAAAATCATTTTAATGCGCAACACATTGTATAAAACTTATTTTTCTTAACATTTTGATAACACTATCTGAGTTATTTGTTATAATTTTGCCAAAAACAATAAACTAAATAACAAATGAAGACAATGAAAAATTGGTTACTTACTGGACTATTGTTCATGATAGTTTCAACCGCATTTTCTCAAGGAAAAATTACTGGTACAATTACCGACGGCGTGGGTTCATTGCCGGGAGCAAACGTAGTGATTAAAGGCTCTACAACTGCTACTTCTACAGATTTTGACGGTAAGTTTACTCTTAATGCAACAACAGGTTCAGGAGAAATCGTTATTTCTTACTTAGGTTATCAAAACCAAACTGTAAAATTCTCAGTATCAAACGGTGCTACTACTAATTTAGGCAATATCGTTTTGATTGCTAATTCAAACGAATTGAGCGAAATTGTTGTAAAAAGTAGCGTAGTAGATATTGCGAAAGACAGAAAAACTCCTGTTGCAGTTTCTACAATTAGAGCTGCTGAAATTCAGGAAAAATTAGGATCTCAGGAATTTCCTGAAATCTTAAAAAGTACTCCATCAGTTTACGCTTCAAAAGCTGGAGGTGGATACGGAGATTCAAGAATTGCAATTCGTGGATTTGACCAAAAAAACATTGCCGTTATGATTAACGGGGTGCCAATCAATGACATGGAAAACAGTGCTGTTTTCTGGAGTAACTGGGCTGGTATCTCTGATGTAACTTCTGCAATGCAAGTACAAAGAGGTTTAGGAGCTTCTAAATTAGCTATCTCTTCTGTTGGAGGAACAATTAACATTGTTACTAAAAGTTCAGACGTAAAAGAAGGTGGATCTATTTCATCTAGTTTCGGTAACGATAACTACTTAAAAGCACAAGCTTCTTACAGTACAGGATTAATGAAAAATGGTCTTTCTGCTTCTGTTTTATTTAGCAGAACTGAAGGAAATGGATATGTTGACGGAACTAAATTCGAAGGATACAACTACTTCGTAGCTCTTGGATACAAAATCAACGACAAACATAGTTTAGAATTCACATTTACAGGGGCGCCTCAATGGCACGATCAAAGATCTACTTCTCCTTTATTGAGTGATTTCTTGAAATACGGAAGTGACGGTAAAACACCAAACATCAAATACAACTCTGACTGGGGTTACAAAAATGGTGAAGAGTACAACCTAAAAACAAACTACTACCATAAACCAGTTATGTCTCTAAACTGGGATTATGATATCAACGAAACTACAAAATTGTCTACAGTAGCTTACGCTTCTTGGGGTCGTGGAGGAGGAACTACTACAAATGGTGGTATCAAAGGAAACAATGCATATTCTACAAACAATTCATTGAGAAATGCTGATGGTCTTATTAATTTTGATTTAATCCAAAACTGGAACTCTGGAAAACCAACTACATTAGGTACAAGAACACAAACTAACGGACAATACCAAAATAGTTCTGCAAGTGGTAGTGCAACAGTAACCAATACTGGTATTACTGAAATTGCTTCTGTTAACTCACACAACTGGTATGGTGCTGTTATCAATTTAGACAAAAAACTTACTGAAAACTTAACCTTAGATTTTGGTGTTGAAGGAAGAATGTACAAAGGTATTCACTTCCAAAACTTAATTGACTTATTTGGAGCTACAAACTATAGAGATGCTACAAACGTAAACAGCGTACCAAACCCTGCTTACTTTAGTACTACTTATGCTCCAAGACCAAGTGGAAACCCATTCGTTAGCACTGATTACCAAGAAAGAATCAACTACTGGAATGATAGTGAAGTAAACTACTACGGTGCCTTTACACAATTAGAATATGCTAAAGGTAACTTTACTGCTTTCTTACAAGGAGCTGTTTCTCAACAAGGGTATAAAAGAATTGATCACTTTAAATATCTTACTACAGATCCACTTGCTGAAACTGATTTCAAAAATATTACTGGTGGAGACGTTAAAGTTGGTGTAAACTATAACATTAACGAACAACATAATGTTTTCTTTAATACTGGTTATTATTCAAAACAACCATTTTTCAACGCTGTTTTTCCTAATAATTCTTCTATTATTAACGATAACGTTGTTAATGAAAAAGTTAAAGCTGCTGAAATTGGATACGGTTTCCGTTCAAAAATCTTCAATGCAACTTTAAACGCGTATTACACACAATGGAATGACAGATTTACACAAGGAACTGATCCAGATGCAGCGAATAACCAAGGAGGATACTACACTTTCTCTGGAGTAAACGAAACACACACTGGAGTAGAATTAGAAGTAAACGCAAGAGTACTTGAAAAATTGAAACTTAACGGTATGCTTTCTATCGGTGATTATAAATATGATGGTAATGCAACTAGTAACCGTTTTGACGCTTCTAACAATCCATTTCCAGGAGGAGTTGCACAAACTTTATACTTAGACGGAGTAAAAGTTGGAAACAATGCTCAAACTACAATGGCAATAGGAGCAGCTTACGAAATATTACGTGGTTTAAATGTTGATTACAACCTTAACTATTCTGAAAAATTATTTGGTAACATCTCACCGGTTAACTTCTTAAGCGCTACTAATAAAGGATCATTAGAATTACCTGGTTTCGCTACTTCAGATGCAGGTATATCATATAAATTCTTATTTGGAAAAGAAAAATCAAATGCTTTAAACTTCAGATTTAACGTAAACAACCTTTTCGACAAAACTTTCATAAACGAATCGTTTACAAATATCTTTGCTGATGATGTTAAAACACCAGCTGCAGGAGGTAATCCAGCAATCACTTATGCACAAGCAGGAGCTTTGTATAGAGGAATTGCTACTGGTAACAAAGTTTACTTTGGTTACGGTAGAACGTTTAACTTTACATTACGTTATGAGTTCTAATATTTAGAATCTAAATAAATACCATAAACGGCATTGACTTTTAAGTTTGATGCCGTTTTTTTTAGCCTTTTTTGTTATATTTGTTTTGAACAAAAAAACAGTTTTATGTATTATTTTCTACAAAAATTCCACTCTGGATGGGCTTATCTGGCGTTATTACTTTTATTGGTTGCCGTTGTAAATGCTATTATCGGATTTACTTCTAAAAAAGATTTTACTGCTAAAGACCGCAAAATTGCGCTATTTGCTTTAATAGGCACCCACACGCAATTGTTGATTGGTTTAATTCTTTATTTTGTATCTCCGCTTGGAAAAGCAGCTTTTGGAGAAATGTCTAATGCTGAACTTCGATTAACCTCATTAGAGCATCCTTTAATTAACATCATAGCTATTGTCCTAATTACTATTGGATGGTCAAAACATAAAAAACTAATTAATAGCGAAGCAAAGTTTAAAACTTTTGCTATTTTTTACGGATTAGGATTATTACTTATATTAAGTAGAATCCCATGGAACCTATGGTTCTAAAAAACCAATTAAAGCCCTAAAAATAGGGCTTTTTTTATCTCGGCATATTATTTGTACAAACTCCCCAAGTCTGAAAAAGAATAACCCATGAGAATTAAAAAAAACATATTACTCAGCGCATTTACAATCACTTTTTTAAGTTGCGTTACTTACGTTATGAGTCAACAAGTCAGGCCAACAGAGCCTAAAATTGTTCAGGACACGGTAAAAACCGACAAAACAAAAAATCAGGCACTAGCAATAAACGATTCTGTTTTTACTGACAAAAATTTAAAATTAAAACCATATAAAAAATCGGCACACGCCTCCTACTATGCGGACCGATTTAATGGTAAAAAAACAGCTGATGGAAGCAGATTTAACAACAGCAAATACACTGCTGCTCACAAAAAACTTCCTTTTGGAACTAAAATTAAAGTTACCAACGAAGCAAATGGAAAGTTTGTTATTGTAAAAGTAACCGACAGAGGCCCGTTTGTAAAAACACGTGAATTAGACCTTTCAAAAAGAGCTTTTATGGACATTAGTGGCAGCAAAGGCTACGGTGCATTAAAAGTCACTATTGAGACTATAGTAGAATAAAAAGAAATCCCGCTTTTAAAGCGGGATTTCTTTTATACAAGTTTTCTCATGTTCATGACCATTCCGGTATGAATGCCTTCGTGATAATTATTAAAACTTAAAGCTCCATCAATGTTTTTGAGTATATACCCTAAACTTGTAGGAAACTCGGTGTAATTGATAAAGATATTATCAGCGAAATCTTTTTGAACCTGCTCTAAAGTTGTTAAAAGCAAAGTTCTAATTTCATCAACTTCAGCTTGCGAAACGTCGCCTTCAGGTTTTGTTCCTCTTCTGTATTTGGCAATAAATTCTTCTGAAACCATTGATGGCACACCGGACAATTTATAAACCAAAACTTGTTGTGAAGCCACACAATGTGCGATATTCCAAATCAAATTATTACTAAACCCGGTTGGGATTTTGTTTAACTGTTCTAATGAATGATGGTCTAAAACCTTCACGAGAACTTCTCTAATGGTTTTTTGTACTTCAAAAACTGAATTCATAGTTATAATTTTTTTCTAAAATTAGGCATTTTTCAGTTTCAAATGAATTTTCTTTGTAGTCACTAAATTTAAATATCATGAACAAAATATATTACTTAGCTTCTTGCGATACTTGTAGAAAAATCATAAAAGGTTTACCGGCGAATCATAATCTGGAGTTTCATGACATCAGACAAAACCCTATTACAGAAGTGGAATTGGAAGAAATGCACAAACTTGCCGGAAGCTATGAAGCGTTATTCAGCAAAAAAGCACAGTTATACAAATCAATGGATTTGAAAAACAAAGCATTAACTGAAGCTGATTTTAAAAAATACATTCTGGAACACTATACTTTCCTGAGCCGTCCGGTTTTTATTATTGACGGCAAAATTTTCATCGGCAACAGCCAGCCAAACATCTTACAGGTTATGAAGGCTTTATCTTAAAAAATGCAAAAAAAATTAACCACAAATTGCACAAATTTTCACAAATTATAATTTCTAATAAATTGAATTAGATAAATTTTTTTCAAATAATTTGATAAGTTTAAAACATTTCAAATTTGTGAAAATTTGTGAAATTTGCGGTAAAAGAAACATAAACCCTTTCTGCTGTTCACAGATTACCATTTTACCACTCAACACAGCAAACTTTTAATTATCTTTGCGCCTTTATACTCAATTATATGATACAATCTATGACAGGGTTTGGCAAAGCTTCTTTGCAATTGCCTACAAAAAAAATTACGGTCGAAGTAAAATCTTTAAACAGTAAAGGTTTAGATTTAAACGTAAGAATGCCGTCGCTATACCGCGAAATGGAATTAGGTTTAAGAACTTTAATCTCTACAAAACTAGAAAGAGGCAAGATTGATTTCGGAATTTATATCGAAAGCACTGCTGAACAAACTTCGACGAAAGTAAATGTCCCTATCGTAAAATATTATATAGCACAGCTTAAAGAAGTTTACGCTGACGCGGACGAGACTGAATTAATGAAAATGGCTGTTCGTATGCCAGATACTTTAAAAACAGAACGCGACGAAATAGACGAAAATGACTGGGAGCAAATTCAGGTTATAATTGAAGAGGCTTTACAAAACATCTTAACTTTTAGAAAAGACGAAGGCGAATCGCTTGAAAAAGAATTCAATCTTCGAATTGGAAATATCCGTCAATATATGAACGACGCTTTGGCACTTGATCCCGAACGTGTTCAGGCTATAAAAGATCGTTTGCAAACTGCTATTTCTGAATTGAAAGTGAATGTAGATGAAAATCGTTTCGAACAGGAATTGATTTATTATTTAGAGAAATTGGATATTACAGAAGAAAAAGTGCGTTTGACAAATCACTTAGACTATTTCTTAGAAACTATTAAAGGAACTGAAGCTAATGGCCGTAAATTAGGTTTTATTACTCAGGAAATGGGTCGTGAAATTAATACCATGGGTTCGAAATCGAATCATGCTCAAATGCAGAAATTGGTTGTCATGATGAAGGATGAATTGGAGAAGATTAAGGAACAGGTTTTAAACGTGTTGTAAAAAGCTGTAGGCTTTAAGATAAGCCGTAAGTAAAAAACACAGCAAATAAAAGCTTAAAGCGTACAGCCTAAAGCTTAAAGCATAAATTAAAGCTTAAAGCATATTGCTTAGAGCCTAAAGCATACAAAATGAATAAAGGAAAATTAATTGTTTTCTCTGCACCGTCCGGATCAGGAAAAACAACTATAGTAAGACATTTACTTGGGAAAGAAGATTTAAATTTAGAATTTTCGATCTCAGCGGCCTCACGCGACCCACGCGGAGAAGAGGAACACGGAAAAGATTATTATTTTATTTCGTTGGAGCAATTCAAAAAACACATCAAAGGCGAAGATTTCCTGGAATGGGAAGAAGTATACCGCGATAACTTTTATGGCACTTTGAAAGCTGAAATAGAAAGAATCTGGGCTTTAGGAAAAAATGTAATTTTTGATATTGATGTTGCCGGCGGATTACGTATCAAACATAAATTTCCGGAACAAACGTTAGCTGTTTTCGTAAAACCTCCAAGTGTTGATGAATTAAAACGCCGTTTAAAACAACGTTCTACCGAAACTGATGACAAAATCAATATGCGAATTGCAAAAGCTTCTGTAGAATTAGCAACAGCACCGCAATTTGATACTATTATCAAAAACTACGATTTAGATACTGCTAAAGAAGAAGCGTATCAATTGGTAAAAGATTTTGTTTCTAAGTAGTAATTAGTTTTTTTAGTACCTAGTCCTTAGTTCAGGACTGAACATTAAGATTAACAACTACGACTAAACTAAGGACTAAACTAAGGAGTAATAACTAAGCACTAAGTCTGAGAAGAAATTAAATTACAAGATTTACATGAGTGGTATTAAATCGTACAAAGAATTATTTATTTGGCAAAAAGGAATAAAAATAGTTATTCTGGTTTATAAACTCACAAAGAGTTTTCCTAAAGAAGAAATATACGCCTTAACTGATCAATTAAAAAGGGCGAGCGTATCCATTCCTTCAAATATTGCAGAAGGTTTTGGGCGCCAGACCGATAAGTCATTTAACCACTTTTTGAATATTTCCAGAGGTTCTCTGAATGAAATAGAAACACAATTAATTATTGCAAAAGAATTAGAATTTATTTCTGACAATAATCTATTTAATGAGATTATGTTTTTGATCGAAGAAGAAAGCAAAATGATAAGTGCTTTTGCAAAAAATCTCAAAGACTAAGAACTAAGGACTAAAAACTAAGTACTCTATAGATGAAAGTAGGCCTTTATTTCGGAACGTATAATCCCATTCATGTTGGTCATTTGATTATTGCCAATCACATGGCTGAGTTTGCCGATTTAGATCAGGTTTGGATGGTGGTTACACCTCACAATCCGTTAAAAAAGAAAGCGACCTTATTAGACGATCACCAACGACTTGAAATGGTTTTTCTGGCAACAGAAGATTATCCGAAAATAAAACCTTCAGATATCGAATTTAAATTGCCTCAGCCGAACTATACAGTAAACACTTTGGTTCATTTGCAGGAGAAATATCCAAACAATGAATTTTCACTAATTATGGGCGAAGACAATTTGAAAACACTGCACAAGTGGAAAAACTACGAAGTGATTTTAGATCATTACGAAATCTATGTTTATCCACGAATTTCTGAAGAACCGGAAAATATCGAATTAAAATCGCATCCAAAAGTGCATATTATTGATGCGCCGGTTGTGGAGATTTCTTCGACTTTTATTCGAAACAATATCAAAAAAGGGAAAAATATTCAACCGCTTTTACCGCCGAAGGTTTGGGACTATATTGATCACAATAATTTTTATAAAAAATAAAAAAAGCCAGAATTTTAAGGATTCAGGCTTTTTTTATGTTGACAATTATTTAAAATCGAGATCCCTACATCCTATTTCCAAAAAACAATTTTAATTCTTTAGAGATAGTATCAAAAAGTGAGTTTAAATTATTGTTTTTAGCACTTAACAAATACACGTATTCTTCCGGAACGTGAAAACTATTCCACAACAGCTGCAATTTGTTTTCTTTAATATATTTTCTTGAATTGCAATTCCACGTTATGGCAATTCCGGTATTTCTGGACAACATTTCCAGCATTTCCGATTCTGATGGAATGATGTAATTTGGCACTATTGCAGGTCTCTTTTTATTGAATGCATGTAACCAGAATAATTTCACATGCGGAATTCGGGCATCATGACTGTACCACTTTTGATCGTTAAGCCACTGCTCTATTTCGAGAGCATTATCTGATTTTAATTTTTGACGAAAATCGGTTGTGTCTAAATTTATTGATCCAACTACAACTAATTTAATCTTTCCGATGATTTCATAAATAGTATCAAACGTATCAAACTTTTTAGTTACTACCGCGAAATCAAGCTTTTTAGCATCGACAAGTGCAAACAGAGCATCATCCTCTGCGAACGTAAAATCGATTAAATCAAATTTTGAAATTAAAGTACTTCCAAAACTATTGAACAAATCTTTTGAAACTCCGACTGAAATTAATCGTTTAGAATCTTCCGCTTTGGCCCTGAAACCACTTTCGACATTTTCTAATCTGTCAAGTGCATCAATAATTAAATTATTGAGTAACTTAGCGTATTCCGTTGGTTCAACGCCTTTTGACTTTCGGTTGAATAATTTATACCCTACATGCGCCTCTAACATTGCTATTTGCTGACTCACTGCAGGCTGACTAATGAAAAGCTCTTTTGCAGCTACTGAAAAATTACCGTTTTTATAAACCGATTTAAAAGTTCTGTACCATTCAAGATTCACCATGATATAAGTATATTTATTACAAACATAGTTTATTTTATTTTTACTAATATCACTTTAGCCGTAAATTTGATGAAAATTTAAACTATGAAAAGAATAACATTACTCGCAATTATAGCATTCACTGCCAGTAGCTTAACTGCTACGGCTCAAAAATCAAATAAAAAAAGTATGAAAAAAGTATTATTTGTTGTTACCAGTAACGATAAACTGGGTAACACCGGAGAAAAAACCGGATTTTGGTCAGAAGAATTAGCTGCACCTTATTATGAATTGTTAGATCAGGGAGTTGAAATTACGATTGCAACACCACTTGGAGGTCAGCCACCAATTGACCCAAAAAGTGCTGATCCGGCATCGGCAACAGAAGACACCAAACGTTTTGACGCTGATAAAACATTACAGGAAAAACTAAAAAACACACACAAACTTTCTACTATTAACCAAAAAGATTACGACGCGGTTTTTTATCCAGGAGGTCATGGACCACTTTGGGATCTAGTCGAAGATCAAAACTCAATTGATTTAATCGAGTCATTCTACACGCATAACAAACCCGTTGCATTTGTTTGTCATGCACCAGCCGTTTTGAAAAACGTAAAAGTAAATGGTGAGTATTTAGTAAAAGGTAAAAAAGTTACGGGTTTCACCAATGAAGAAGAAGAGGCCGTTGGTTTAACTAAGGTTGTTCCATTTTTATTAGAAGATGCACTTTCGTCAAATGGAGCTAAATTCTCAAAAGGGCCAGACTGGCAACCTTATGCCGTTGAAGATGGCTTATTAATTACAGGCCAAAATCCGGCATCATCAAAATTAGTAGCTGGTAAATTGTTACAAAAATTGGGTAAATAAGGTACTAAGGTTCTAAGTTGCTAAGATTCTAAGGTTTTCCTGCTAGTAACTTAAAAACTCACCTCTTATCCACTAACTAATAAAAATTTAAAAATAAAAAAAGGTTTTAAGGTTCTGAAATACTAAGTTGCTAAGGCAAAAAAACTTAGAAACTCAGAACCTTAGCACCTCAGAACCTTAAAAATAAAAACATGTTAAACTTCGAATTATACAATCCGACGAATTTAATTTTCGGAAAAGGACAAATAGAAAAACTTTCCACTTTGGTTCCAAAAGGAGCTAAAATATTACTGGCTTATGGTGGAGGAAGTATCTTTAAAAATGGCGTTCACGAACAAGTAATCAACAATTTAAAAGGTTTTGATATTGTAGAATTTGGCGGAATAGAACCAAATCCGCATTTTGAAACTTTGATGAAAGCCGTAGAAGTAATAAAAGCTGAAAAAATAGATTTCATCCTTGCAGTTGGAGGCGGATCTGTTATTGATGGTGTAAAATTTATTTCGGCAGCCGTCAATTTTGATGGAAATCCGATTGATATTTTACAAAAACGAATCCTAATCAAAGAAAATGCAGTGCCCTTTGGAACTGTTTTGACTTTACCGGCAACGGGAAGTGAAATGAATTCGGGTTCTGTTGTAACTATTGCAGCAACTCAGGAAAAACTGGCTTTTGGTGGTAGCGCTTTGTTTCCAAAATTCTCTATTTGTGATCCAACAGTTATTACCTCTTTACCAAAAAGACAATTACAAAATGGAGTTGTAGATGCCTATACACACGTAATGGAACAATATTTAACGTATCCGCATGAAGGCTTTTTACAGGATAGAATTGCAGAAGGAATTTTACAAACGTTAATTGAAGTTGGTCCTAAAGTTGTTGAGAATCCAGGCGATTATGCTTTGGCTTCCAATTTTATGTGGAGTTGTACTATGGCATTAAACGGATTGATTCAAAAAGGAGTACCACAAGATTGGGCAACACATATGATTGGACACGAATTAACTGCTTTATACGGCATCGATCACGCGAGAACTTTGGCAATTATAGGTCCAAGTTTATATGAAGTGATGTTCGACACCAAAAAAGAAAAATTAGCGCAATACGGAAGAAGAATCTTCAACTTAACAGGTTCTGATGATGAAGTAGCTAAAGAAGCAATTAATAAAACAGTTGAATTCTTCCATACTATGGGAATGGATACTAAACTTTCGCAATACACCAACGATTACAGCAAAACAGCTGATTTTATTGTAAAACGCTTTGAGGAAAGAAACTGGAAAGGTTTAGGTGAAAATCAATTGGTAACTTTAGATAAAGTGAAATCTATCGTGGAACTTAGTTATTAGTATTCAGTCGCATCTCAAAATGCAAACTGTGACCATAAACTGTAAACTACAAAAAAAGGCGTTCTTAAACTGTTAAGAGCGCCTTTTTAAAATACTAAAACAAAACTAACTAACTCGTTTTTTGCTAAACTCATTAAATTCTAAATTTATAAATAGTTATAACGCAACAGTTTACACTTTATTGTATTTAATTTGAAAAAAAGTTTATTATTTTTCAAAATCTACTGAAAAGCCTTGCTCTTAAAGGACATTTTTAAATTTCTTAAATGAGATTTTGTATTATTACTACTTTATTAAGTACTTTTGCTTTAAATTATTAAAATAATGAGCGAAAATTTAAAATTTGCAGTAATTGGAGGAGGTAGTTGGGCAACGGCAATTGCAAAAATGTTGTGTGTGAATCTTTCCGAAATTGCATGGTATATGCGCAATGACGCTGCAATAGAGCACATTCAAAAATATAAACACAATCCTAACTATTTAAGTTCGGTAGAATTTGATACCAAAAAACTTAAATTGACCAACAATATCAACGAAGCAATCGAATACGCAGATTATGTAATTTTTGCTATTCCTTCTGCTTTTTTAGATGCGGAATTGAAAAATATGACCGTTTCTTTGTCTGATAAAATCATTTTCTCAGCGATTAAAGGAATTGTTCCTGAAACGAGTTTAATTGTTGGAGAACATTTCCATATTCAATACGATATTCCTTACTACAATATTGGAGTTATTACTGGCCCTTGTCATGCTGAAGAAGTAGCCTTAGAAAGACTTTCTTACCTGACAATTGCCTGCGGTGATCCGGACAAAGCTTCTATTGTAGCCAAATCACTTTCAGGAAATTATATCAAAGCGAAAATCTCAGATGATATTATCGGAACTGAATATGCAGCAATGCTTAAAAACATTTACGCGATCGCTGCCGGAATTGCACATGGTTTAGGTTATGGGGATAATTTCCAATCGGTTATGATGAGTAACGGAATCCGTGAGATGAAAAAATTTATCAGAAAGGTTCATAAAATGAAACGCAATATCAATGATTCGGCTTATTTGGGCGATTTATTGGTTACAGGATATTCGGTCTTCTCAAGAAACAGAATGTTCGGAAACATGATAGGAAAAGGATATACTGTAAAAAGTGCCATGATGGAAATGAGCATGGTTGCGGAAGGTTATTACGCAACAAAAAGTGCTTATAAATTAAATCAGGGTTACGGTGCTAAAACACCTATTATCGATGCTGTTTATGCCGTTTTATACGAAGGAAAAGATGCTAAGACTGTGTTTAAGAAATTGACGGAGTCTTTGGATTAAACTTTAGAAGAAAGAGGCAAGAAGAAAGAGAATAGACTTTCTTATATAACATAAAAAGAGTCAGGGCTAATTAATTTCGTCCTGACTCTTTTTTATTTATTATTTTGTTCTAATTCAAGAAGCCATTTTTTTCTCCATAAACCTCCACCATAACCCGTAAGTTCGCCACTTGACCCTATTACTCTGTGACACGGAATTAATATTGAAATCCTGTTCATTCCATTTGCATTGGCAACGGCCCTGATCGCTGCCGGTTTTTCTATTAGAAGAGATTGTTCTTTGTATGATTTTACACTCCCGTACGGAATTTCACCTAAAGCTTTCCAAACCCTATTTTGAAAATCTGATCCAGGTGAAAATAACGGAACTGTAAAATCCTTTCTTTTGCCTTCAAAGTATTCCTTCAACTGAAATTCTAAAACATTGAAATGTTCATTTTCCCCCTGAACTATTGCTGCTTTTAAGCTTTTAGCCAAGGTTTTCAATTCGGTTTCCAGCATTTTTCTATCCGTAAATTCAAGCATACAGATTCCTTCTTTTACGGCACAGGCATACATTGTTCCTAGTGGCGTTTCTATTCTTTTAAGGTCAATAATGTTCTGAGTTTTGCTGTTCTTCGGAGAAACACCAAAAACGGCTTTAAACGAATCGTTAAATCCGCTCAAAGATTCACATCCTGCATCAAAAGCAGTTGTTGTAATACTTTCTCCGCCTTTTATCTTTTTGAAAGCGCTGTTGATTCTAAACATTCTCTGGTAAGCCTGAAAAGTAATACCATGATTTTTTAAAAACCATCGTCTCATTTTGCTTGGTTCAATGCCTCGTTTGACCAAATCATAATCTTTAAATTTCAAGGAAGGATCATCTGATAGTTCTCTCAGAATTTCTTTTATAAAGTCGGGCGTTTCGTTATATTTTTCTAACGGAAAACAAACTTTACAAGGTCTGTAACCTTTTAAAATAGCTTCTTTTGAATTGGTAAAAAATTCAACATTTTCTCTTTTCGGTTTTCTGGCCGTACAGGTAGGTCTGCAAAATATTCCTGTCGTTTTTACAGCGGTAAAAAACACACCCTCAAAGGAGGTATCTTTATTTACCGCAGCCTCATACATTATGTCATCTGTAAGTTTCATAATCTATATTAAAAAAGCGGACTAAAATTATTCCTCTGAATTACTTTTTCTATCACATTTTCCAATTGTTTATGCACATAAACAGTAGTAAAATTTCCCATACTAATACGTTTTACATCTAATTTTTTTAAAACTTCAAAATTAGGAAGATTTGGCATGCACATTACATTTAACGGGAGTTTTGTAAACGCTGTTATAGCTTTAATGTCGCCTTCATTTGTAATACATGGAAGAAAAATTCCATCAATACCACAGAGTTCATATTGGCTTATTCTAAGTTTAGCTTCTTCTAAAGCATTAGGTAAATCTAAAAGAAATGCATCACAACGAATGTTTACAAAAATACGGACATTTTTCTTTTTCAAATCCTGAATGATTTCTTTTAATAGTAATGTAAAACCATCAATACTCACTATTTCTCTGCCTTGATTATGTACAATGGAATCTTCGATGTTAATTCCGACTACACCTATTTCGTGTAATTGTATGATATTAGAAATTATTTCTTCAGATGTTTTTCCGTAACCCGCTTCTAAGTCCACAGAAAAAGGAATATTTACACTGGATGCAATCCTTTTAATCATAAAAAAGTAATCTTCAAAAGGCATATTTTCACCATCTTCATAACCTAAATCAGCAGCAATCGCAGCACTTGAAGTTCCCACAGCCTTGAAACCTAATTTTTCAAACTGAAGTGCATTTTGTACATTCCAAACATTACCAATTAATAATGGATTCTCGCTAAAATGCAGTTTTTTAAATTCCTCAAATTTTGTCATAGTCTTTTTTTTTACAAAATTACCTCTTATACAAACTCTGATACAACCGAAAAATTGACAAGTATTTTTTTTTGAGAAAATAGAAGCAAGAACCAAGAAAATAGACTTTCACACGCATGAGCATAAAAAAAGAGTTAAGACTAATCCGATTTGTCTTGACTCTTTTTTATTCCATTCTAAGGCTATTCTCTTGGCTCTTGGCTCTATTCTCTTGCTTCTTATTTAACCATCACCCCTTCAACAAACAAAATAGGCACTTCCTCCGTATCGTTCTCGTTGATTAAATTTGATTTGAAGATGAATTTCTTGTCATACAAAGTGTTTCCGATGAAAAAGGTCACCATAAATTCGTTATTCAAAACCAATAGGCTTTTTTCGATCATTTCAATTTTCACTACCGAAACAGCCGGAACTTCTACAAAAGCATGACGCAAAGTCGATGTTTTTTTCATTTCGCCATCAATTGTTCCAAATGCTTTTGAAACGACCATAACGCTGTCTAAATTAAAATCGCTGTCGTTTACCAGATAAGCGTACCACACTTTTTCCATGAAATCGTCACTCCATTCCTGAACAGCGGCAAGGAATACATTTTCTACTTCCGGGATTGTTATATCTTTTTTCATATCAGTCAAAAGTTATAAAGTCGAAAAGTCGAAAGTCCCAAACTTTGAGACTTTCGACTTTTGACTTTCGACTTAAATTATATATTTGCTTTAAATTGCTCTAAGAAACGAACGTCATTTTCATAAAACATACGAATATCACCAATTTGATAGAGCAACATTGCAATACGCTCCACTCCCATTCCGAAAGCAAAACCATTGAATTCATCAGGATTGATGTCACAGTTTTTAAGAACATTTGGATCAACCATTCCACAACCTCCAATTTCTAACCAGCCTGTTCCTTTTGTAATACGGTAATCAGTTTCTGTTTTCAGCCCCCAATAAATATCAATTTCAGCACTTGGTTCTGTAAATGGAAAGTATGATGGACGTAAACGAATCTTAGATTTTCCGAACATTTCTTTGGTAAAATAAAGTAACGTTTGTTTCAAATCGGCAAAAGAAACCTCTTTGTCAATGTACAAACCTTCTACCTGATGGAAAATACAGTGCGAACGTGACGAAATCGCTTCGTTACGAAACACACGTCCCGGAGAAATAGTACGAATAGGCGGTTTGTTGTTTTCCATATAACGCACCTGAACAGATGATGTATGCGTACGCAACAACACGTCAGGATTCGTCTGAATGAAAAAAGTATCCTGCATATCACGCGCCGGATGATATTCTGGCAAGTTCAGGGCAGTAAAATTATGCCAGTCGTCTTCGATTTCCGGACCTTCGGAAACGTTGAAACCAATGTTGGCAAAAATATCAATGATTTGATTTTTTACAATAGAAATAGGATGACGGGAACCAATAATAACAGGTTCTGCAGATCGTGTTAGGTCACCAAACATACCTTTTACTTCCTGTTTGCTCTCTAACGCTTCAACAATAGCTTTAACTTTATCTTCAGCTGCTGTTTTTAATGCGTTTATAACTTGTCCGAATTCCTTTTTTTGATCGTTAGGCACGTTTTTAAATTCAGCAAAAAAGTCATTCAAAATACCTTTTTTACCCAAGAACTTAATACGGAATGCTTCTAGCTCTGCTGCATTTTCAGTTGAAAAAGCTTGTGCTTCGCCAATGTGGTCTTTTATCTTATCTATCATTTTCCTTCAATAATTGAGAGAACAAATTTAGTGATTTTAGTTGAAAGTAAACAGTCACAGTCGCAGTTTTCAGTTTAGTAAACATTGAAAATTGCGACTGTAAACTGAAAACTAATCGATAACTTCTCTTTCTAAGAAATAATTCACAATCGCTTCTTTCATCAAAACTGATTGTTCGCCCGCTTTTAACGGCGGCAATTCCTCTTTTACTCTGTAATGAGGCCATCCGTCTTCATCAAAATATTCGAATTCATAGAAACCGTATGGTTCTAATAATCGACAAATGGCGATGTGCATAAGGTTTAATTTTTCATCTTTTTTGAATTCACGATGCACTTTTCCGAGCTCCTGAACTCCGATTAGGTAAATAATAGCATCTAAATCTAAGTCTTCACCTTGTGAAAACTGATTGGATAATATATCGACGAGCTTTTCCCAACGCTCTTTTAATTGTGTATCTCTGGACATTTCTAATTTATGATTTTAGATTTTAGATTTTAGATTGCAGATGATTTAAAGATTTTTTAATCTAAAATCTACAATCTTAATTCTAAAATTATTGTTGCAAAGATACGGACTTCAAATCCAATGACCTTAAAAAATAAAACAACAGAAAAAAAACCTTTGCTTCTTTGCATCTCTGTACCTCTGAACCTCAAAAAACAGATAATTCTTTTATATTTGCGCCTCAATAAAACAACAGATATATGAGTTTTTTCGATATGATTTTTGGGGCACTTTTGGCTTTTAGTTTGTACAAAGGTTTTAAAAATGGCCTTTTTGTAGAAATTGCTTCTTTTATTTCGTTGTTATTGGGAATTTATCTTGCAATTAAATTTTCTTCGTTGATGAAGGGAATGATTACGCCCCATGTTTCCTGGAATCCCAATACAATTCAGGTTACTGCTTTTATTCTGACTTTTATTCTAGTGGTTATTGGTGTTTATTTTTTAGCAAAAATCCTTACCGGAATTGCCGATTTTGCTTTCCTCGGATTGCCGAATAAACTAGGTGGCGCTTTTTTCAGAGTTTTAAAAACAATCTTAATTATGAGTGTTTTTATTGCTCTTTTTGAGAAAATAAACTTCAATAATACCTTTGCTAAAAAAGAAACTTTAGACAAATCTATTTTTTACAACCCAGTAAAAAAAGTAGCCGCTTTTGTTTATCCTTCCATTGAAAAATGGTATGAATCTTTTAAAGAAGAACATGCTAAAGATTCTGAGAAAAAATCCACCGAAGCTTCTGCAAAAGAATAATTAAGTTCCAGAGAACATATTTATAGCAATTTGTATACACATTAAACACAACCCCAGCGGGGTGACATGTTTATAGAAATTCATGAGCCCATTTGACAAAAACCCCAACGGGGTGAAATATTAAATAGAACATGAATATATCGCTCCGCTGGAGCTTTATTTCCATTTAATATCTGATTACTATAAACATTCTGCTCCGCTGGAGCTCCGCTGCAATAAACCCGACAGTCCCGAAGGATCGGGACTGTCGGGTTTGAAATTCATTTACGAGCAACTACCAGTTTATTTCTAACTTCTCTCCTTTTTTCAATGTGATATCTTGCTTTTTATCACCGCTTATTAAAGTTGTTTTTCCACCATTTTTAGAAATTATCGTAACTTTTTTAAGTGATTTATTTTCCCACGACATTTCAATTTCAAATCCTCCTCTTGCACAGATTCCTTTTACAAATCCGGCTTCCCAAGCGTCTGGTAAAGCAGGCAATAATCTAATTTCGTTATCATCAGACTGGACTAACATTTCAGCAACGGCTGCAGCTCCGCCAAAGTTTCCGTCAATTTGAAATGGCGGATGCGCGTCGAATAAATTCGGGTACGTTCCTCCTCCTCTTCTTGCTTTGTCTGCTTTCTTTCCGTCCGGATCTACGTAACGAAGTAATTCTCTGTACATTTTATAAGCGCGATTCCCGTCCCAAAGTCTTGCCCAAAGATTAATTCGCCAGCCTTTTGACCAACCTGTGGTTTCATCGCCTTTTATTTCGAGTGTTTTTCTTGCTGCTGCCGCTAAATCAGGTGTTTTCTCCGGTGTAATTTGGTGGCCTGGGAAAAGTCCGAATAACTGGGATTGGTGACGGTGTTTCGGATCTTCATCATTCCAGTCAAAATACCATTCCTGCAAATTTCCTTTTTTACCCACTTGATAAGGATAAAATTTAGAAAGTGCTGCTTCTAGTTTTGTTCTGAAAGCAGTATCAATATTTAAAACTTTTGACGCATTAATCGTTTTCTCAAAACATTCTCTGATCATGGCCAAATCTGCAGTTCCGCCGTACATTGTTGCTCCAATATAACCGTCTGGTGCAATAAATTTGTTTTCAGGAGAAGTTGACGGGGATGTAATTAGTTTTCCGTTTTTATCTGTAGTCATCCAGCCCAGAAAGAATTCAGATGCCCCTTTCATAATTGGATAACCTTCATTTTTCAGGTAATTTTTATCTTGGGTAAAAACATAATGTTCCCAAATATGTGTACTCAGCCAGGCACCGGATAATGGCCAGCAAGCCCAACTTGGATCATCTTTTCCGAACGTTCCAACCGGGTTTGTCATTGCCCAAATATCAGAGTTATGTGCCGAAGCCCAGCCTTCATTTACGCCATAAAATGTTTTTGCCGTTACTTTTCCCGTTACCGAAAGGTTTTTAATGAAAGATAAAAGCGGTAAATGCATTTCTGAAAGATTGGTGTTTTCTGCTAACCAATAATTCTCTTCCACATTGATATTCATGGTGTAATTACTGCTCCAGGGCGGATTTAAATACGGATTCCAAATTCCTTGCAAATTCGCAGGAACGCCCATTGTTCGTGAGCTGCTAATCAATAAATAACGCCCGAAATTGAAATACAAAATCTCCAGATTTTTATCTTCTTTTCCTTCTGAATATCTAAGTAATCTTTCGTCTGTTGGCAGATCCGGAGCCGTTGTTTTTCCCAGATCCAGATTGACACGATTGTAGAATTTTTGATAATCTGAAATATGAGATTCCTTTACTTTATCAAATGGTTTTGCATAAGCTTTGTTCAAATTTTGCGCCGCAATTGCTATGTCGTCCACACCTTCTGTTGCAGGATTTTTGTCAAAACCATTAAAGCTTGTTGCCACAGAAACGTAAATAATAGCTTCTGTTGCGTCTCTTAAGATTAAAGATTCTCTGGAATTTGTAATTTTACCGTCCGTTTTTTTGATTTGGATTAAAGTGGTAAATTTTGTTCCTCTTTCTTTTACTTCGAGGTATTTTGGCAAAACAGTATATCCGGGATTTTCGTGAATGGGCGCAGTACCCGTCATCATCAGTATATTATTTCGCACTTCAACATTCGACTTTAATAAACTCTTTAAATTAATGTCAAAATTTAAAGCACCTTTTTGATCTGTTGTCAGTTTGATTATCATAATTTGATCCGGAGCCGAGACAAAATATTCACGGGTATATTTTATGCCCGCCATTTCGTAACTTACTTTTGATATTGCGTTCGAGAGATCCAGTTCCCGATGGTAATTTACCGCTTTCCCTTTTTCAGAATTATTAATTTCTAAAGTTCCTAAAGGCGCAAAAGATTCGGAGTTTTTACCCTGAACTTTTTTATTTAACTCATCTGCCAGTTTGTAATTTTCATTTTTTAATGCTTCGCGAATTGCCGGAATATTTTTGTAGGCATCCGGATTCATTTTGGCATTTACGGGTTCACCCGACCAAAGTGTGGCATCATTTAGATAAATTTTATCTGAATTGGCACCTCCAAAAACAGTTGCTCCCATTTTTCCGTTTCCTAAAACAAGGCTTTCTTCAAAAAACTCTGCGGGTTGGTTGTACCATAAAACATGATTGGATTGTGCATTTGCATTTTTACTGAAAAATGTGATTAGTAAAATGAAAAATGTTTTTTTTGTGAGGTTTGTGTTCATTTTGTTGCGTTTAAAATATGTCGCTCCTACGGAGCTTTATGCTGATGTTCACTTTTTATCAACGGATTTACATCCGTTGCTACCATTATTTCGTTCCTACGGAACTTTATCATGATGTCGATTTATTTATCAACGGATTTACATCCGTTGCTACCATTATTTCGTTCCTACGGAACTTTATCATGATGTCGATTTATTTATCAACGGATTAATATCCGTTGCTACCAACATTTCGTTCCTACGGAACTTTATCATGATGTCAACTCATTTATCAACGGATAAAATCCGTTGCTACCATTATTTCGTTCCTATGGAACTATATTGTGATGTCGATTTATTTATCGACGGATTAATATCCGTTGCTACTAACATTTCGTTCCTACGGAACTTTATCATGATGTCGACTCATTTATCAACGGATAACATCCGTTGCTACCAACATTTCATTCCTACGGAACTATCTTCCCGTTATGATAATCCATTTATGATGAATTATAAAAATGATATTTTCTTGTTTACCTGTCAGCCGCGTGAGGGATAGAGCTAAGCTACCGCAGTAGCAGCGAAAGCCCGACCGTAGCGGGATAAGAAGGCGTATTTACGCAAAGTTTATTTGCCTTCTTATCCTGGTATGGTCACGCCCAACTATTTAGAGCAACAGATTAAATTCCATACTAAAATATTAATCGTTCCTCTCGAACTTTTTACTTTTTACAATTCACATTGAACATTATTTGCTCACCTTATATTTCTCGTTTGCCGTAATCATTTCCCAATTATCAGTTCTGAAAGGTGATGCCGGGAATTTTTCTTTGTTGAAAAGGTTAATTTCGGTATCGTCATCTGCCCAACCGTAGTGAACGGCAACCGGATTTGGAACATTTTCGCTTGAAACGATTATTTTGTTGTCTTTAATTATCGCTTTCGCGGAATGAAAAACTTTGTCGGCACCTGCGATTTCGAAGCCTTTTACGTTTTGGGAATTATCAGAAGCTGATAATCCGCTTCCTGTATTATCGAAAGTCAGGATGATTTGGTTTCCTTTTATTTCCTGAGATTTATAGGTTGGACCGCTGTAAACTTGTTTTTTGCCGTAAACATTGTTTAGTGCAATAGCTGCCAAACGCAATCCAACGTCTTGTTTGTTGGTTGGGTGAATGTCTTTTGCGTTTCCGATATCTGTGGTTACGGCCATTCCGGTATTTTTCAATTTTAAAGTTTCGGCTTGTGCTTCGCGAAGTTCAGCCCAACGGCTTCCGACTTTACTGTTTCCCTTGAATTCATCAAAAGTGGATAACTGAACGAAGTAAAAAGGGAAATCGCCCTGATTGAATTTTGTTCTCCAATCTGTAATCATCAACGGAAATGCTTTTTTGTATTGATTGGCTCTCCAAACATTGGCTTCTCCCTGATACCATAATACGCCTTCGATTGCATACGGAACCAAGGGATTTACCATGGCATTGTACAATAATGACGGATAACTATTTGGTGATAATGATGTTTTTACGATGATAACTTTGAACTTCCATTTTCCGTCCAGCGGAATTGTTTTGCTTCCTACAGTCAGTTTTAAATCGGCTGCATCTCCATAGATTCCGCCGCCGCCGCTGTTATCTACAATTCTTACCGCAATAACATTTTTTCCTTCTTTCAGGACATTTGTCGGAACTTCGTAAACACGTTTAAAATCCCATTGGGTATTTTTACCCACTTCGATTCCGTTTACGTATGTAATATCTTCATCGTCGATTTTAGAAAGGTATAAAGTGGCTTTATTTTTAATGTCTTCTGCCGAAAGTGTAATGGTTTTTCGCATCCATACTATTCCGTCCAGATCGCCTAAAGGCTGGTTTTCCCATAAACCTGGCGTGTTTAATTCGCCCCAATTTGTATCATTGAAGGTTGGTTCTTTAAAAGTTTTTTCGTTTTCTGTACTTACCGGAGTTCCCTGAATTTTTTCGACTCTCTCTTTCATTTGTCTGGCGTACAATTTCGAAATAGAATCGATATTTAATGTTGGAACATCAGCAATCATGGCTTTGAAATCGTCACTTTTTTGAAAAGCTTCACGACTTGTCCAGGTTTCAACATTGGTTCCGCCCCAGGAAGTATTGATGATTCCGATTGGAATTTTTAATTCGGCATACAATTTTTTGGCAAAATAATAGCCAACTGCTGTAAAATTACCAACCGTTTCTTTGCTCGAAACTTCCCATTTTCCGGCTTTTAAATCGTCTTTTGGTTTTCCGCTTAAATCTTGTGCTACTCCAAAATGACGAATCATAGGATAATTGGAATCGGCTATTTCTTTTTCAGCGTTTATGGTTTTTGAAACCTGAAATTCCATATTTGATTGTCCTGAACAAATCCATACTTCACCAACTAAAACATCTTTTATGACAATTTTGTTTTTTCCTGTGATGAGTAATTCAAAAGGACCTCCGGCTTTTTCGGCAGATAGTTTTATCATCCATTTTCCGTTTTTATCGGCAACTATAGTTTTGGTTTGTTTGTTGAAAAGCACTTCAACTTTTTCATTGGGATCTGCCCAACCCCAAACCGGAATTTCTTTATTGCGCTGCAGTACCATCCCTTCCGAAAACAATAATGGCATTTTTACGTTGGCATTTGCTATTATGCTGCATAACAAAAAAAGAAAGATTATATTTTTTTTCATTTTTTTAGATTTAAAAATTAACCGCAAGGTTCGGTAAGAATTACGCAAAGTTCGCAAAGCTTTGCGGTTATTACGCTTGCTTTGCGAACTTTGCGGTTCAATCTGTAGTATCAAATATATGCTATTTATTGCAATCCTTCAATCATGGCGTTCAACGCCTGAGTGTCTGAAACAGTGTTGTCGGCTCTTTTGAAAAGACCAAAACCACCGTCACCAGTATTTCCTTCATCCCAATAGAATGGCAATAAACCATTTGCTTTAGCTTGTTTCACGACAGTTTTTAAATAATAGGCTCTTGATGCCAAATGTAAAGTCAAGGCATCACCCGTAAGCGTTGTACGTCTGATGGCACCAAATTCTCCTAACAAAACCGGAATTCCCTTATCAACAAATTGCGTTTTCATTAATTTGAAATTTTTCTCTAAATCCGCTTCTTCACCCCAATTTGCATTTCGTTCTGTATCTGTTGTTGAGTGGAAACCAGTTCCCCAATAATAGAACATTTTACCCCATGATTCGTCTTTTGTCATACCTGCAAAATTCCATGGTGTATAATAATGTACCTCAACCATCATTTTATTAGCGACTTTATCTGTAGGCAAAGTCAACATCAATTTGTTTGTTTTTTCAATATCTGTCGTTGGGCCCTGAACTACCAATACACGATTGGCATTTTTTCCGCCTGTAGAACGCACGGCATCAATAAAGGTTTGGTGATATGAGTTCAAAACCGCCATTTGCGCTGCATCTTCAACGGCAGGTTCATTGGCGCTGGCAAATAAGACATGCTCATCAAATCCTCTTAAACTTGTTGCAATTTGTTCCCAAAAAGCTTTCTGTTTGGCATTGTTTTCTTCCTTTTTGGCCTCGGTAATATTGTTTTCCAGCCAACCGCCGTCCCAGTGAATATTTACGACAACATACATATCATTGTCTACACAATACTGAACAACTTCTTTAACACGGTTTAGCCAATCTGCTTTTATTTTTGCAGTCGCCGTATTTTCCAGATATTGATTCCATGAACATGGAATTCGGATCGCATTAAAACCTTTTGCTTTCACGGCATCAATTAAAGCTTTGGTAACTTTTGGATTTCCCCAGGCCGTTTCACCGCCCGTTGCTTCCATTGTATTGCCAATATTCCAGCCTAATTTTATTTTGGCTGCCAACTGAACAGCAGTGCTGCTCATTCCGGTTGCGTCGGCAGCAATTGGATTTGTATTATAACTTGGATAAATTCCAGTTTTTCCTGCTTGAGAAACTGGGATTTGTACTGATGCTACTTCACTTGAACTCATGGTTATGACAGCCGTTCTTGCTACAGAAGTAGTATTTTCTGAAGCTGTAACTGTAATTGTAGTTCTGCCCGACACACCTGTAACCGGAGTAAATTTCAACCAGCTTGCCTCTGCTGTAGCAACCGACCAATTAGTGCTGGTTGTTGTCACGATAAATTCTGAAGTACTAGCCGGACTCTGAAAATCAATTTTAGTGACATCAGCAGTAAGTGTTTTTACAAGTGGTGCTGGATCATCTGGCGTAGCTTCTTTATCGGCACTACACGCTAAAATGCTGATCCAGGATAAACACAAAATCGTGTTTAACAGGTAATTCTTTATTAGTCTGCTCATGGTTATTTGGTTTTATAGTTAGTTAAAGTGGTTTTTAGTTGTATTGTAAGCTGAATTAATTGATCGTAATTGCAATCTCTTTTTTGATATCTCTTGAAGAGTTACCCACTTTCAAAGTGTATTTTCCAGCTTCTACAACCCATTTTTTTGAAGCCACGTCATAATACGCTAATTCTTTAACCGGAAGCTGAAGGATTACTGTTTCTGAATTTCCAGCTTTTACCAACACTTTTTTGAAACCTTTTAATTCTTTTGAAGCACGGCTCACTTTTGAATCTGATTTAGACGCATACAATTGCACAACTTCTTTTCCATCTACTTTACCTGTGTTTTTCACATCAATAGCAACAGTGATCATTTCATTTTCAGCATACGAAGTTTTATCAGCTTTAGCATTTTCAAAAGCAAAAGTGGTATACGATAATCCGTATCCAAAAGGATATAACGGCGCTATATTTTTAGTATCAAACCAACGGTAGCCTATTAAAATACCTTCGGCATAATTAACGGTTTTTCCGCCTGGGAAACTTTTTGTTGCATGCGCAGGAGAATCCATAATATTTTTTGGCATTGTCCAGGGTAATTTTCCTGACGGATTTACTTTTCCTAATAGTACATCAGCCAAAGCATTTCCTCCTTCAGAACCATTGAACCAACTCCAAACTAAGGCCGAAGTATTTTTGCTTACTTCATTAATATCAAAAGGTGCTCCGGCAATCATGACAACTATAGTTCTCGGATTTACAGCTTGTACTTTTTTGATTAATTCTTCTTGTCCAAAGGGCAATTTTAAAGTTCGACGATCAGAAGCTTCTGTCTCGTAATCGCGGTTTGAACCTGCAAAAATGATCGCAACATCCGATTTTTTAGCAGCCTCAACAGCTTCGTTAACTTTTGCCGGATCTAATTCGTCTATTGTTACTGGTCCGTTTAATGTAATATCGCCTAGTTTTCCTTTATTTTTTTCATCATAACGCTCTAAATAACCTTCGGCATAATTGATTTTTATTGAAGATGGCAATCTGTTTTTCAAACCTTCAAGAGGTGTAATTTCTCTTTTTGTTTTAACTCCTGCACCAAATCCGCCTAAGGCATTTTTCTTAGTTGCATTGTTTCCAATAACAGCAATCGATTTTACTCCGTCTAATTTTAAAGGCAAAGCATTATTGTCATTTTTCAACAAAACGATTGCTTCTGCTGCAATTTTGTAAGCGTCCTGATAATGCGCTTCGGTTGAAATACTTCCTTTTACACGATTTTTACTATCAGGCCCCATAGCTTTTACCTGAAACAAGGTGCGCAAAATTCTTTTTACGTGAATATCAATTTCTGCTTCAGACACTTCACCTTCTTTTGCCGCAGCAACTAACTTATCAGCAAGGAAAAATTCATTGAAAGGTTTTGGTGTTCCCATCTCAATATCTAAACCGCTTTTTAAAGATTTAGCTGTTGAATGTACCGCTGCCCAATCTGAAACTACAATCCCTTTAAAACCCCACTCATCACGAAGAATTTTATTCAGCATATAATCATTTTCACATAAATATTCTCCTCTGAATTTATTATACGCTCCCATAATTCCGTAAGCATGTCCTTCTTTTACTGCTGCTTCAAAAGCTGGTAAATAAATTTCACGTAGTGTACGTTCGTCAATTTGAACGTCAACAAAATCACGATTTGTTTCCTGATTGTTTGCTGCAAAGTGTTTTACACACGCCATTACATCATTGTCTTGTAAACCAACTACTAAAGGCACTGCAATTTTTTTATTCAAAAACGGATCTTCACTCATATATTCATACGTTCTTCCGCCAAGTGGTGTTCTCACCATATTAATTGCCGGCGAAAGCAACATGTCTTTATCACGTGCACGCATTTCCTGTCCAAGACTATTCCCGAAGGTATACGCCATTTCCGCATCCCAGGTTGCAGCCAATGCACCTCCTGCCGGATAGTAAGTTGCAAAATCGTTTGTTAAGCCAGCCGGAGCCCAATTGTCACGTGAAATTTCTTCACGAACTCCTAAGGGTCCATCGGCCATTTTTAGTTCAGGAATTCCTAAACGTTCTACGGCACCAGTACTAAACATACTGTTTCCATGTAACATTCCGATTTTTTCCTCCAATGTCATTTGAGAAACCAATTTTTCAATCTCTCCATCAAATTCTGAACTTATTTCTTTTCCCTGGTGCTCTTCTGTCTGAACAACATCTGAGTTTACATTTTGCGCGTCTTTTTTACAAGAAGTAAGCAATGCAAAAGCCATAAATACGGGTAGATATATCATTTTGTTTTTCATACTTTGTTAGTTTTTTTGAGGTTTTTTAATCGTTATTGTTTGACGAAATTGAATAAAACAACATCATTTTCGTTCATCTTAAAATCTTTACTGTAGGTTCCTTTTGAATCAATTACAACTTTTTCGATTACAATTGGAGCACCATTATTATGTTCTTTTATTTTATTAACCTGATCAATTGTAAGCTGGGTTGGTTTATTCATTGCGAAATAATCTGCGTAAGCGTCATTCACTTTATAACCCACTTTATAAATCTCTAAATTGTATTTTCCTTTTTGAAGTCCGTTTACTTCAATTTTCACCGTTCCTTTTGGCTGAGACGGTAAATCCTGAACATAATACGTCTGATTCCAAACCTTATCGCCGGGATGTGTATTGGTAAAATCCCAAAACAATAACTGAACATCTCCTTTTGAGTTTTTAGCCGCCCATGAAGAGGTATCCTTATTCTGAAGTTCTGTTTCTCCCAATTTATTCATCAGATAGTACGAGAAATAAGCTGGTTTTTTAATTCCTTGTGTATTCAGCAATCCGAAACCGCCGTGAAAAGGCGTAAATCTTGGTCCGGCTTCTTCAAAAATATCGGTAAAAACCCAATACGACATTGAGTTTGCCGCATTCCCCACTTGTTTTAGTTTTTGAAGAATATAAGCTGCCGAATGATAACTGTCGTGAATAGGATCTGAAGGTGTGTACGAAGAACTCCATTCTGTATAATGCAATTCTAATTTTGGCTTAGCCGAATTCAAAATTTGATTACGGGAATTAATTACATCACCGCTTATACTTGAATCTTCTTTATTTAAAACAGTTCCCGACGTTCCAAATTCATCCAAATAACCTTGCTTTACGCCATAAGTATGTGTTGAAATGAAATCTAAGGGAATATTATTTTTAGCACAAAAATCAATTGTTTCCGGAACCCAGCCTGCACCGGCTGTTGCGGGACCTCCCACTTTATAAGCTGGATTTACGGTTTTGATGCCTCGTGCTGCATATTCATATAATTTGAAATATTCTGCCTGTGTTCCTGTCCAGAAACCTGGTGTTAAATTAGGCTCATTCCAAACTTCAAAATACCATGTTTTTACTTCCTCGGCTCCGTACCTTTCGGTAAAGTGTTGTGTCAGATTGCGGATTAGGTCTTCCCATTTTTTATAGTCTTTTGGCGGCGTTACGTTTCCTTTCCACCAAAAAATTGTCTCTTTTCCACTGGCCAAAGCCGATGGCATAAAACCCAATTCAACAAAAGGTTTCATTTTGATGCTTAAAATAAAATCATACAATGCATCTATATATTGGTAATTGTATTCCGGATTTCCTTTTGCATCTTCTCTGTAAACTGCCATATCATCAGACAATAAACCATGCATTCTGATGTATTTAAAGTCGCATTCTTTTTTGGTCATCGTCAATTGCTGTTGCCAATCGGCGCGCAATCCTTCATTTGCCCGACCCGCACCAATGCATTCTTTGAACATGGTGTTTAATTTTCCGGCCGATTTAGCATAATCAATTTTAATGATTCGATTTTCTGCATTGCTATTTTGTCCAAACAAAACGATATTGTTTAGCAGTAATGAAATAAATAATATTGCTGATTTTATTTTCATCTTATTTTTCTATCCCAACAGGTTTCCAAATCCTGTGAGTTATTTTTATTTTATTCGGTCCAAAATTAATTTTACCTATATGATGATACCTAACAGGTTTTGAAAACCTGTTAGGATATTTATCTATAATTTTTTGAATCGTATTGCTGTTCCGCCAGCACCGCCTAAATGTAATTTCAATACATCCGAAGCTTTTACGGTTTTCTTAGAAATCGCAATTGCAGCCGGATTGTGTGTTTCATCCGTTCCTTCGGCGTCAGCATAAATCTGAGCTTCGTAAGTTGCTTTTGGATCTAAGAATGATAAGGCAACATTTACATCTCTTGCCTTTTCATTTGTGATCGTTCCTAAAAACCAATCCGCACTATTTCTGTCTTTACGGGCTGTTGTAATATATTCTCCAATTTTTCCTTCTAATACTTTGGTATCTTCCCAGTCTGTTGGAACATCTTTTAAGAATTGCAATGCTGGTTTTCCTTCATAATTTTCAGGAAGATCGGCCATCATCTGAATTGGTGCATAAATTGTTACATACAATGCTAATTGTTGCGCTGCTGTTCCGTGTACTCTTTTTCCCGGATAACCTTGTTTTACCTCAACATCAAAGATTCCCGGTGTATAATCCATTGGTCCTGAAAGCAATCTTGTAAACGGAATAATCGTCAAGTGGTTTGGCGGATTTCCTTCGCTCCAGGCGTTGTATTCCTGTCCTCTTGCTGCTTCTCTTGAAACCATGTTTGGAAAAGTTCTGCGTTCTCCGGTATCTTTTATTGATTCGTGATATAAAACGGCTAAATCATATTGCGCTGCTTTCTCCAAAATGTATCTGAAATAGTTCACTCCAAATTGTCCGAAATGATTTTCTTTCATGTTCAATTTAGAACCTACGTGACCAATTTTAACCGAATGCATTCCTAATTTCTTGTACAATGCAAAACCTTCGTCTACTTCTTTTAAGTAATTAATCAGGTTTGAACCCGTTTCATGATACCCCATTAATTCGACATCTTTTGCCTTTCCGTAGGCTACCACTTTTTCTAAGTCGAAGTTGTCAGCACTTTTGGTAAAACTAAACATGTGCATTTTATTCTCATACCAGGCAGGTGTCCATCCTTTATTCCAACCTTCGATTAATAAATGGTGAAATCCTTCTTTGGCTGTAAAATCAATATATTCTTCAGCATGTTTGGTTGTTGCACCCTGAATATCACTTTCCCAGAAAGAATACTTTCCAATGTGCATTCCCCACCAGATTCCGAAGTATTTGTATGGTTTAAAGTAGCTTGTGTTCTTTAATTTGTTTGGATCATTCAGATTTAAAATCAAATAAGAAGTAATCAAATCTCCCGGGTTTTCACCAATTTGAAGCGTTCTCCACGAAGAAGTAAAGCTATCTTTTACACGAACTTTGACACCGTCAGACCAAGGCACTAAATCCGATTTCAATTGTGTTCCGGTTGTGTTGACCAAAGTCATACTGGCAAAATCTACCAAATTGGCTTCATGAAAACTCAATGCCAATCCGCTTTTGCTTTCGATTGTAAGCGGCGTCAAAACAGTATCTAAAGTACTTACCGGTGCATCTTTAAAAAGATATTCATCGCGGTTTTCTCTGTTTGCCGGAATCCACCACGCTTTTCCATCTTCCTTCAAATTGAAAGTCGTTTTTTCATCCATAATGAAAATACTGTCTTTTACATTTTGTTTTGGATACACATATCGAAACGCAATTCCGTCATCGAACGCACGAAACTGAATTTCTAATTTGCGTTTGTTGCCACTCTTTTGCTGTAATTGAACTGAAAGCTGATTGTAATGGTTTCTAATGTTTTTCTTTTCTCCCCAAACCTGTTCCCATGTTTCATCAAAAGAAGTATTTTTCACATTTTTGATTTCGAAGTCAGAACTTAAATTCTCATTTCCTTTCAATAAAAATCCCATATCTGATGGTGTAATCACTTCGGTTTTTCCGTGTGAAACAGCATATTTTGGAGCGTTTTTTACCAGCTCGAATTTTATTTTATTCTGCCCGTTTGGCGAAGCCAATTCGTAAGCATTTTTATTTTTCTGACTGTATCCAATCGTGATAGATAACAATACGGCGGAAAGAATTAGATTTTTTTTCATGATTTTTTCTTAATTCGTCTTTCATAAATCGGATGCCGATGTAACTGCATCCGATTTAAAAAGACTCAACTTAAACTAACTTATTTTTATCCTGTTTGGGATGTATTTTTTTTGCCACTCCCGATAGCTATCGGGATAAAAGATTCGAAATGATTTTTTAATTTTTTTCTCACGCAGATTTAGCAGATCTGGCAGATTTCTAATTTTTAATTCTCAACCTTTAATCATTTTATACTTTTTTATCCCGTAGGGATTTAATGTTGGTAGAAAAACAGAAATCCGGTTTTAATGTCCCGTCAGGGACTACATGTTCTTATTTTGTGTATTCCCTAACGGGAAAAATTACGACACTAATTGATATTGCTACCGACATTAAATCCCTACGGGATAAAAACAACTGATTTATTTAACCCACTCTGTTTTAAAAGTGGTTTTACCTGTTAGTGCATTTGGTGCCACTTCAAAATTGTTTCCTTTTTTAGTCACTGTGATTTCCTGAACGGCATCTCCATCCGGTAAAAATACTTTGGCTTTCGCCGAAGTTGTAGCATCACTTGCATACACTTTCAAAGTCAATTTGCTCCAGTCCATATCTTTAGTAGATTGTGCTAAAGCGATATGAGGTAATGCTGTTCCGTCTTTTACCAAAACTACAATTGGCACTTCGCCCGCTTTGATTTTATGCCATCCTGATTGGTATACTTTTTTCGTTTGATAGTCAATCCAGGTTCCTTCCGGAAGATAAACATCTCTTTCTGTCACTTCTTCAAAAAGTGGAGCAACTAATAAACTTGAACCAAATAAATATTCATTATCTACTAACCAGGCTCCCGGATCGTTTGGATATTCTACAAATAAAGCACGCATCATTGGTAATCCTTTTTGAGAACTCTCTTTTGCCTGAGCGTAGATGTATGGCATTAATTCGTAACGCATATTATCTGCTTTTCTAAATCCTTCTAAGAAATCTTTGCTGTATAACCAAGGCTCGCGCGGAGGTTCGCCATGGCTTCTTACGTGTGAAGTAAACATTCCGAACGGTGCCCATCTTCTGTATAAATTCTCAGGCGATTTTGTTGCAAATCCACCTACATCATGACTCCAGAAACTGAATCCGCTTAATCCTAGTGAAAGTCCGCCTCTTAATTCAGCCGACATGGCACCGTTTGAAGTTTCAGCATCTCCACCCCAATGCAATGGATAACGTTGAGATCCTGCCCAGGTGCTTCTGGCCCAGATTAAAGTATACCCTTTTTCTTTCTGTGTAATTTCGGCGACAGCCTTATTATAACGTAACGGATATAAATTGTGTTCGTAGAAACCGGTTCTTCCCGAATGGTAAATTCCCTCTGGCGGTGCAGCTTCTCCAAAATCAACTTTGAAAACAGAAACGCCCTGATCAAATAAATGTTTCAATTTTGCCTGATACCAGGTAACGGTTTCCGGATTTGAAAAATCTAAAACAGCATCTTCATAAGGAAGATTTCCTTTGCGATCTCTTACTGCTAAATTCTTGTCCATTATTTCTTTGAATAATGTGTTTTTTGGAGAAAAATAAGGCAGTTGCCATAAACACACATGGAAACCATCGTCTTTTAAATCAGACATCATTTTTTGAGCATCTGGAAAACGCTCTTTAGAAAACTCATAATTGTTTCTCCAATCTACATCAAACCAACCTGTATCAAAGTGAATAACATCCGTCGGAATTTTATATTTACGTAAATCTTTGGCAACTTCTCTTCCTTCTTTTTCAGTAAAATAAGTGATTCTGCTCATCCAGAAACCAAACGACCAAAGTGGTGGCATGGCAGCTTTTCCGGTCAAATCTGTATATTGATCTAAAATGTCTTTTGGCTCTCCGATAAAGAAAAATAAATCGGCTTCGTCATCTCCAATGTACATTTCGTTGGCGCTTCCAAAATACCTGCCAAAGTCAACCGTAATTGGTGTCGAATGGTGCATAAAAACTCCGTAACCACGGCTACTCATATAAAACGGAACCGGTTTGTACATCGTTTCATTCTGAATTCCGTTAGCATCATCCGTCCATAAAACTACTTTTTGACCGCGTTTGTTGAATTGCGTGAACGATTCTCCACAACCAAATATTTTCTCATCTGGTTCTAAACTGAAAGCCGCGCCCATACTTCTTGAGTAATCGCTATTTCTGCGTACATAAGAAAACGGAAGTGTTGGTGTATAGGTGTTTTTGAAATCAGAATCATGAAGCGTACTGGTCAGTAATTTTCCAGTTTCATCATAGATTTTTACGTGCCACGGTTTTGTCAGAATTTCAACTCTTCCGTGTTTACTTGTATAACTGTGACCACCTTCAATTTTAGAATATTTCCATAATTCAGGATGATTTGGCGCAACACCGTTAATCAACATCAGAGATTCTTTTTCAGGATGAAATTGTGGTCCGGAAGTCGTTTTGATGCGGATTGTTCTGTCTGAAACAAACTGAATCTGGAAAGGCAATTCAGGCGAAACTTCATATTCCGTTGTTGGAAATTCGTTTGGTTTTTCCACATCAGGTTTCATCATCATGTTGTTGAAAGCCTGACGTGTTTTGTAATTGTATCTTAAATATTTTATAGTTCCCTTTCCGGTTGCAGGATCGAAAGAAGCCAATTCATCTGCAAAATAAAAAGTGTTCAGGTAATTCTGAAAATCTTTGCTGATATCTATTGGTGCATTAAGCACATCTGCATTTTGAATTTGTGCTGATGCTTTTGGCGTCCATAACAATCCCAGGAATAGAGATAAAGAAGCTATTTGTATTTTTTTCATCGGGTATCTTTTACTATTATTTTATTCTGCTGTAATTACAATTGTTGCGGGTTTTAATCCATTCGCTTTAGCGGTCAATTCTAATCTTCCTGTTTTATTAGAAGACTGAACAATTACTAAACATTTTCCGTTTAGAGCGGTATGTTTAGAACCTTTGTACGATTCGTGGCTAACCGGGTCTCCACTACAAACTCCCACTATTTTCCCCTCTCCTTTTAAAGAGAAATTGATTTCGTTATTTGCGTTTGGCGCTAAAATTCCTTTTGCATCCAGAATATCAACCGTTACAAATGATAAATCATTTCCGTCTGCCTTTATATTACTTCTGTCTGCGGTCAATTTTAAATTGGATGGATTTTCTGCGGTTTTGATTTCCGTTTCTAAAACAGTTTTTCCGTTTTTACGGGAAACAGCTTTTAAGGTTCCGGCCTGAAAAGGAACTTTCCACATTACATGCAAATCATCTCCTTTTTTGCTTCTGATTCCAACTGATTTTCCATTTAAGAAAAGCTCAACCTCATCGGCTTTATTATAATAGGCCCAAACATCAACGGTTTGTCCCGCTTTCCAGTTCCAATGTGGAAAAATGTGCAATACGGTTTTATCAGTCCATTCGCTTTGGTACATATAATAAACGTCTTTCGGAAAACCGGCTAAATCTACAATTCCGAAATACGAACTGATTGACGGCCATTCGTAAGGAGTTGGTTCGCCGATATAATCAAAACCGGTCCAAATGTACATTCCGGAAAGGTAATCGTGTTTTTTAATGACTTTCCAGGTCGCTTCGTGTGTAGAGCCCCAAGGCGCCTGCACCTGATCATAAGCCGAAACGGTGTTTCCCGGATTTCCATCTGTAAATTTAAGATCCCATCGTACTGGCCATTTTTTAATCGAATCAGAGTTGGCATCATAATAACCACGCGTTTCTAAAGCTGATGTAGTTTCAGTCGCAATAAAAGGTGTGTTTGGAAAATTCTTTTTATGATATTCATAAGTTTGATGCGCATAATTGTAACCGATAAGATCTAAAACTCCGGCTGCGGCAAGTGGATTTATTTGAACATTATTCTTTTCGAATTGTAACGTTACAGCATCAATATTCATGTTTACCGGCGGATTCATTGCCGCGGTTAAGGGACGTGTTTTATCGTATTGACGTGTAATTGCTGCTAATTCTTTTGCGATTGTAACACCGTTTTCGCTCCATTGTTCCGGAATTTCATTTCCGATACTCCAAACAAAAATACTTGGGTGATTACGGTCACGAAGCAATTGATCGATTAAATCTTTCTTGTGCCATTTGTCCCAGTCGTTTGCATAATCGTATTTGGTTTTATTCTGTTTCCACATGTCGAATGCTTCATCCATGACAATGAAACCCATTTTGTCACAAAGGTCTAAAAGCTCGGGAGCAGGTGGATTATGTGAAGTTCTGATTCCGTTTACACCCATTCCTTTTAAAATTTCCAGCTGGCGTTCGATGGCGCGCGTGTTGATTGCCGAACCAAGTGGCCCTAAATCATGGTGCATGCAAACTCCTTTGATTTTAACCTGTTTTCCGTTTAACAGGAAACCTTTATCCAAATCAAATTTAAAATCTCTGATTCCGAAATTGGTTTTGTACTGATCAACGATTTTATCCTCAACAGCAATTTCAGTAACTGCAGTGTATAATTCCGGTTTGTCAACTGACCATAAAGTTGGAGTTTCAACCTCTGTCACTTGTTTGATGGTTTGTTTGGCGTTTGCCCCGATCGTTATATTTTGGGTAACAGTTGTTACTTTAGTATCATCTTTAAAAATAGTAGTGGTTACTGTTGCTTTTTTTGAAACTGAATTCTGATTCTGAATCGTAGTTTCAAAATTTACGGAAGCTTTTTCGGCAGTAACTTTTGGAGTAGTAACATAGGTCCCCCATTGCCCAACATGAAGTTTATCAGTAGTTTCGATCCAGACATTTCTAAAAATTCCTGATCCTGAATACCAACGTGAATTGGGTTGTTTTGAATTGTCAACCTTAACAATAATTTCATTGTTTTTGTCTCCATAATTTAAGTAAGGAGAAATTTGATATTGAAAACCAATATATCCGTTTGGGCGTTTTCCTAAATAATATCCGTTTACCCAAACTTCACTGTTTCTGTAAACTCCGTCAAAAATGACTGAAGTTACTTTGCTGCTGTCTTCAGCTGCAACTTTGAATGTTTTTTTATACCAGCCTAAACCGCCGTTTAATGCTCCTCCGCCATAACCAGCCGGACTTTTTTCATCAAATTTTCCTTCTACACCCCAATCGTGAGGAACACTTAATGTTCTCCACTTAGTTGAAGTCCCAATAGTATCTTTATCGATGATGCTATCATTTAAATGAAAACTCCAATCGGAATTAAAAGAAATTTTTCGGTTGCTAAATTTTTGATCATCTGTTTTTTTGCATCCTGTCATTACAACAAAACACACCAATAATAATCCTAATTTTTTGTACGAAGCTAGCTGAAACATAGTATTATAAATTTTAAAATAACCTGAAAATAGCGAAACTACTTTCAGGTTATTATGAATTAAAAAATCTTATAATTTTAAGGAATTATATAATGGAAAACAAACCATTCATCCTTTCCTGCATCATATGATGTTCCCAACCAGATACCTTTTTGAAGATAACCTGTATTATACGCTTTCACTACTTTAATCACGTTGACTGTTGGATTCATCCAGCTGGTAGAATTTTGAATTAATGTATTTGTGCCTAAATTGATTTCATTGGTTTCACTGTTGATAGTAAATAAACCGGTAGTTACAACGCCATTTTGACTTCTTGTATAGTTTAATTTACCTCCCCATTGATCAAAACGAATCCATGAATTACCAGCCAATGCTGCCCAATCGTCATTCCATCCCCAGTTATAAGAACTTGTCGAATCAACAGTCCAGCCTTTTCCTTTTCCAATCCAGTCTACAGGATTCCCTTTTCCATCTAAATTCCAAACTCTACCTGCACCAACTCCACCAGTAAGCATCGTTAACAATTCTCCCGGAGCAAATTTGGGATTAAAACCTTCATCAACAACAGGAACAGTAACCGGAGGAACATAGCTGTCAGCATAATCTTTAGCGACATAATTCCAGATGTACCACCAAGTACCTTCACTATTGGTTCTAAGTACAGCAATTCTTAACTGATTATCAGTAAGTTTTAATACTTTAATATTGTTATTCCAGTTACTTGCGTTTGCAATATAGTTGTCTGGTCTTAGGATAGTTGCTCCTGTAGATGTTAAAGTATGCGCGTTGATGTCTAAGAAATAAGTTCCGCTTTCTTTTACAGTTCCGTCTTTTTCCTGAACCGTCATAAAAGGTCCGCCATCAAGGCTGAAAGTCATGTATCGTCCCCAATGCATGTCTGCATCTGTACTTGAATTAGCATTTCCTTCAGGTTCCCAGTTTGGTGTAAAGTTACCCCACTCTACCACTCCACTAGGATCAGCATAAGACATAGCACCCATTGCCAAGCCATATTTACCATTATCAGCTACCCATGATTTTTTCTTACCAACTCCACCGGATAAAGCCGTCCAAAGTGGGTCATTCACATAGTTCAAATTGTCTTTAGTTACCGTAACCGTTACAGGATCCAGCTGTACAATTCCGGCATCAGTAACAGCAGAAATTTTTATAGTATAATTACCTTTAAAAGCATATTTAACTGTTTCTGTTGCTTTGTTTGATTTCCCTGTTACATAATCCCAGGTCAAAATAACACCCGGGGTCGTATTCTTTAAAACTACCGTATTTCCACCCGGATCTACAGCAAAATCCTGAGTAATTTCAAATTTAATATCTGATTTATTTGTAATAGGATCCAAGGAGTAAGACTCTGGCGAACAAGAGGATAACAGCATTGCTGCCACCATCAAAAAGGATGAGATTACTATTTTAATATTTTTCATTGTGTTTCATTTTTTAATTAAAATTACCAACCGGCATTTTGTTTTAATACTCCATTAGACAATGTAATCTGAGTATTCGGAATTTGTTGCAATCCTTTTGTTGCCTGAATTTTAGCTGCCGAGATTGTTTTTGTTCCGGCAACTCCACCACTTAACAAGGTAGTAGTTTCAGCAATTGTAGAAGAGGCTTTTCCAATACCCTGACGTAGTAAATCCCAATATCTAACACCCTCAAGAGCAAATTCTAAATGTCTTTCTTTCAAAATATTATCAGCGTTTACTGGTAAAGCGGTAAAGTTGTCTTTGTAAGCTCTTTTTCTTACCTCATCAAAATAAGCCTGAGCATTTCCACTTCCAAGCTCTGCTGCCATTAATAAAACATCGGCATATCTCACTACCACATAATCCTGAAATTGGCTAATATCCCAAAATTGGCTACCCATAGTTAACGGAAGATCTTTCCCGTCTTTATCCACCATTGGCGAATATTTTTTGTTGTAATAACCTGTATACTCTCTTTGGCTGTTCTTTTTATCAAAAGGAATTTTCTCTTCATCAATTCCAATTACCGTTGCGACACGTCTGGTATCTTTTGCATCGTACACATTCCATAATTTAGAGTTTACAGTAATTCCCCATCCGCGTCCATAAGGGTAAGAAGAGAACTCTCTCATTCCAAACATTACCAACCAGCCATTACCATCCGTATTTCCGTTATAATCACTTGTGTAAGTATATTTTATAGAAAACACAATTTCTTTATTGCTTTCACCTGCATATTTATCAAGTGAAGCCGCTGGCCATAAAGTAGAGAAATCTGCCACCAAACCATGTCCGCTATTGGCAATAACATTTTCTAAATGACCCAGAGCCTGAGCTTTAGTAACTACTCCAACTAAATCACTTTTTCCATAATAACCAGTATAGTACAGGTAAACACGTCCTAGTAAAGATTTGGCTGCCCATTTTGTAATACGTCCACCAGTTGTTGTGTTGTATGCTGTTGCTGGCAAATTGTCTGCAGCAAAAACCAAATCCTGCGCTATTACTTTATAAACTTCATCAGGATTTGCCTGTGGAACATTTTCAGAAGAAGGCGCTGTTAACAATGGAATATTTCCCCATAAACGCACCATTTCAAAATAAAGATACGCTCTGATAAATTTAGTTTCAGATTCGTAAGTGTTTTTTAAAGTTGTATTTCCTTTCCAGTCAATCTGATCCATTTTAGACAAGAAAATATTACAACGGTAAAGTGCTTTATAGTAAGCAATCCAGTTACCATTCAGCATATCAACATCTGATGGAGAACGTGTAATATCAAATTCATCGATAGCTGCATAATTGAAACCATCAGAATTACCGGTTCCTCCAAAACAATCATCAGACATTACTTCGCTTATTACCGGAACACCCAGGCCCGATGCTCCGGTAGCAACTTGCAAACCATCATAACAACCCACAAGTGCTGTGTAAGCATCATCTGTGGTTTTGTAAAAATTTGTATCTGTTAGTTGTGTCAACGGTTCTGTTTCTAAACTGCAAGAACCCAGAGACAATAAGCTAAAACAGAAAATATATAAATATGTATTTTTCATCTTTTTATTTATTAAAGTTTAACATTTAATCCCATCATGAATGTTCTTGGTCTTGGATAGTATCCAACATCAACACCTGATGAAAATTTCTGGTCATCGTTTGAAGAACCAAATCCAATTTCAGGATCCATACCATTGTATTTTGTAAAAGTGTATAGATTTAATACTGAGAAATAAAGTCTGAACTGACTTGCAAAAAATGGTTTTGATTGTTTCATTTTAGCGAAATCAAATCCTAGTGAAACTGTGCTGATTCTTAAGAAATCACCATCCTGAATGTATAAGTCAGAAAACTGTGTAAAGTTTCTGTTGTCTTCAGTTACTCTCGGAACCGTGTTTGACGAACCTTCACCATGCCAACGATCTAAAATTGCAGATGTATAATTTCCGTAAGCGCCGGCCTGATTTCTATAAGATTGTACGATTTGGTTTCCTGCAACACCATTTGCCATCAATGAAAAGTCAAACGCTTTATAACTAGCTGACAAAGAGAAACCAAATGTAAAGTCAGGATTTGGTTTTCCGATCTCTGTTTTATCAGAAGCATCTATTTTGTCATCTCCGTTTACATTTTGATAAATCAGATCTCCAGGAGCTGCATTAGGCTGTAATACTACACCACTAGCTGATTTATAATTATTAATTTGCTCCTGATTTTGGAAAACACCACCTGTTTTATATCCCCAGAAATAACCTAATGGGAAACCGTTTTGTGCTCTGTAGAATTCACCTGCATTATCATAAAGCTCATTGCTTAACCCGTGAATAATACCATCAGAATTAGGAATCTGTCCAACTGTGTTTTTATTATAAGCACCATTTGCACTAATGTTATAATTAAAATCTCCAATTTTATTTTGGTAATTCAAGCTTAACTCAACCCCTTTATTTACTACATCTCCACCATTAATAAATGGAGCATCAGCACCGGCAGTTGCCAATATTGGAGCCAAAATTAACCAGTCTTTACTTTTCTTATTGTAAACATCAAAAGTTACACTTAAAGCATTATTTAAAAATCTGGCATCTAAACCAAAGTCAACCTGCTCTGAAGTTTCCCATTTTAAATCCAGATTTGAAAGCCTGTCCGGATAAGCTCCTGGTGTAAGAACACCTTCCGTATCTCCAAAAATGTAATTCGTATTGTTTGATTTGATAGTAGATAGATATTGGAAAGCTCTTGCATTTTGATTTCCTACTTGTCCCCAGCTTCCTCTCAATTTAAGAAAGTTGATTACTTTTGAATCTTTCAAAAACGCTTCATTTGATACAATCCATCCTGCAGAAACAGATGGGAAATAACCCCACTCATTTTCTTTAGAAAAAACAGAAGATCCATCCATTCTAAAAGTGGCATTTAACAAATAAGTTTCTTTATAGTTATAGTTTAACCTTCCAAAGTAAGACATTCTTTTAGTCTCTTGTTTCAGACCAGTCATTGTCATTTTTGCACCATCTTTATTAGTGGTATTGTTTAACCAGGCATGTTCTAAATCATCAAAAATCACATCTGCGTTAGTTGCCGATACATTCGTTCCGTCATAATTAATAGAAGAGGTACCTACCATAGTTTCAAAGTGATGATTTTCGGCAGCATTAAATTTATAGGTTAACAAGTTATCCCAAGTAATAGTTTTGCCTTTGTTCATGTTTTGATTCACTTTGTCAAAAGCACTATTTGCATAAATTGACAATTGGTAAATAGGAGAATAAGAATGACCTTCTCCTGCATAATAATCAAGACCTAAGGTAGTTTTTAACGTTAAGTTTTTTATTGGCTCAATTTGCAAATAAACATTACCTAATAATTTCTGGTTGTTACTTTCATTTTGATTGTTGTAAACCATTAAAGCATACGGGTTTGCGGCACCTGCCAACCATGGTTCAGTATCTTTTGTAGTGTCATAATAATTACCATCAGCATCGTACATTGGCATTAATGGAGTTGCCTGAAAAGCATTTCTTAATGAATTATTATATTGATTTCCAACACCAATTCCGTTTTTATCAATATAAGCGAAGCTTAAGTTTTCACCTAAAGTCACAACATCTTTGTACAATTTATGTTCAGAATTAAATCTGAAATTGTAACGTTCGTAGTTGGACAAATCTTTTCCTCCTACAACCCCTTCCTGACCTAAATAAGACAATGAAGTAGAATAAACAGAAGTATCAGAACCACCTGAAGCTCCAAATGAAAAGTTTTTAGTGGCGGCATTATCAGTAAGCATATGGTCCATCCAGTTTGTTCCTGATCCTAATGCTGCAATTTGATCATTCGTGAAATAGGGATTTTTACCAGAATTCACAGCGGCTTCATTTAGCATAACACCATATTCTGTTGCGTTTAGCAAATCAACTTTTCTGGCTACAGATTGAATTCCATAGTATTGATCGAATGTGATTTGCCCGCCTGCGCCACGTTTTCCTTTTTTGGTCGTTACCAAAATAACCCCGTTTGAAGCCTGAGAACCATAAATAGCAGCTGAAGCAGCATCTTTTAAAACCGAAATAGATTCGATATCTGAATTGTTCAAATAAGAAATATCACTTGTCAATATTCCATCTACAACATAAAGCGGACTAGTTCCTGCAGTCGAACCAGCACCTCTGATCACAACATTCAAACCTTCTCCCGGTTGTCCTGAAGTAGACGTAACCTGAAGTCCCGCCGCTTGTCCCTGAAGTGCCTGAAGTGCATTTGTAGTATTGGTTTTCGCAAGATTCTCTCCACTTACCTGAGTAACAGCATTGGTAACTAATGTTTTCTTTTGCGAACCGTATCCAATAACAACTACTTCTTTAAGTTCTGAAGTTTCTTCCTCCAATTTGACGTTAATCGTTTGTTGCGTTCCTACGGTTATTTTCTGGCTTTTGAATCCAATAAAAGTAAATATCAGAACATCGCCTGACTTTGCTTCTATTTTATAATTTCCGTCAAAATCGGTTGTAGCACCGGTTTTAGTTCCCTGTACAGCGACACTTGCCCCCGGAATTCCCATTCCGTCAACGGTCGATATTACAGTTCCACTTACAGATCGGGATTGTGCCTGTGCAAAACCCGACTGTATCATAAATAAGCTAAACAACAGTGCCGTGCAAAACGAGGACATTGTTGTTTTCATACAATAGTTGCTTTTCATAATAAAAAAAGTTGGTTAAATTAAGTTAGTTGATTGTATATAAGAGTGTAAGTTTCATTGCGCGTATACCAATAACGACAATTATACAGACTGTTTTCAGCTGTTTTAATTGCTTCCAAAATTGTTCTTTTAAAACTTATAGTCATTTTGAACTTATCTTATGGTAAATTTGACTACAAGTGTAAAACTTTTTTTCTATTTTAGCAAAATATTAAGGTTATTTTTTTCTAATTCTGATTTATGGAGATTCAATTTTATTGATCTGATAAGTTTACGGTCGAAAATGAAATAAATAATATCAAAAAAATACCGAAGTAGAATTTTGATAATCAATCATTTAAAGAATTCTGATTTTTAAATTGATTTTTTTAAGAATTTCAAATAGCTGATTATCAAATTTTTACTTTGTTAAAAAAATATTAAGTAATCAATAAAGACACTTATGCATTTTATTTGTTTAATTTGTCAAAATTTCTCTCATGCATGGATAAAAAAATAGATTCCGATTCAGTCCTGAAAAATGAACAAAATGCAATGAATGCGATCACGATTGACTGCGTTATATTTGGTTTTGATGAAGGAAGTTTAGAAGTCCTTCTGGTGCAACATGGCGAAGGAATCAGTAAAGGGAAATGGGGACTTCCCGGAGGATGGATTTATAAAAAGGAAAGCACAGACAACGCAGCACATCGTTTATTGAATGAGCTAACCGGTCTTGATAATATTTATCTGGAACAGCTAAAAGCCTTTGGAGATCCGGATCGTTTTCCGCTTCGACGGGTTATCACTATCGGATATTATGCTTTGGTGAAAAGAGAAGATTATAATATTAAAGCAGGTTTTACGGCAGCAGATGCCAAATGGTATAAAATTGATGCTATTCCGAATTTAATTTATGATCACAATGAAATTCTGGCTTATAGTCTGAAACATCTTCAAAACAGAGTGCGTCAGGCGCCAATTGGTTTCAATCTTTTGCCTGAAAAATTCACTTTATTGCAATTAATGCATTTGTATGAAGAGATTTTAGGAATCGAAATGGACAAATCTAATTTCAGACGAAAAATTCTGCATATGAAATTATTGGTTGCTTTAGATGAAAAACAACAAGACGTTTCGCATCGAGCGGCAAAATTATATAAATTTGATCCGGAGATTTATACTAAACTCACTGAAAGAGGTTTCAATTTTGAATTTTAATAACACGCTTATACAAGCAAAGAATGGCAGCATTATCCCCTAAAGAAATTTCTAAAATCGACACTATTTTAAATAGCCCGACACCAGCAGTTGATGGTATTTCAATTGACTGCGTAATTTTTGGTTTTAAAAAAGGAAGTCTGGAAGTGCTCTTGGTACAACATGCCGGAGGAGAAAGTGAAGGAAACTGGGGATTGCTTGGCGGCTGGATGAAAAGAGAAGAAAGCGCTGATGATGCCGCACATAGAATTCTTTATGAACTTACCAGTCTTGACAATATTTATCTGGAACAGCTAAAGGCATTTACAAATCCAAAAAGGGTTTTAGATCGACGTATTGTTACTATCGGATATTACACTCTTGTCAATCAGGAAGATTATGATGTTAAAGCCAGTTTAGCAGTAAAGGAGGCAAAGTGGTGTAGAATCAATGAAATTCCGAATCTAATATTTGACCACAACGAGATTTTAAATTTCAGTTTATTGCAGCTTCAAAACCGCGTTCGCCAGGCGCCAATTGGATTCAATCTTTTGCCTGAAAAATTCACTTTATTGCAGTTAATGCATTTATATGAAGAGATTTTGGGAGTTGAACTGGAAAAATCGAACTTTAGAAGAAAAATTTTGCACATGAAATTGTTGGTTGCCTTAGATGAAAAACAACAAGATGTTTCGCACAGAGCAGCAAAATTATACAAATTTGATCCTGACATTTACAGTAAACTAACCGAAAAAGGATTTAATTTTGAATTTTAAGGTCTAATTTAAATTCCAGATTCTAACTATCGAAGAACTACATTCCAGAATCCAAAACTTTGCGCTATCTTTGCGCCTTAATAACATGCTCTAACGCAATCGCTACAGGGCAAATTTACATCCGGAAATTACTAAAACTCGCATAAGAGAATTGAAATAATAAAATGAAGAAGATACGTAACTTTTGCATTATTGCACACATTGACCACGGTAAAAGTACACTGGCAGACCGCTTATTGGGCGCTACACAAACCGTTACAGCTCGTGAAGAAAAAGCACAATTGCTTGACAACATGGACCTGGAGCGCGAGCGTGGAATCACCATTAAGAGTCACGCCATACAAATGGAATATACTTATAAAGGAGAAGAATATATTTTAAATTTAATTGACACTCCTGGTCACGTTGACTTTTCATACGAAGTTTCGCGATCTATTGCCGCCTGCGAAGGGGCGCTTTTGATCGTTGATGCTGCACAAAGCATTCAGGCACAAACAATTTCAAACTTATATTTAGCTTTAGAAAATGACCTGGAAATTATTCCGGTTTTGAATAAGGTGGATTTACCAAGCGCTAATCCGGAAGAAGTTAGTGACGATATCATCGATTTATTAGGATGTAAATTGGAAGATATTATTCATGCTTCTGGAAAAACAGGGTTTGGTGTTGAGAATATCTTAGCAGCTATTATCGAAAAAATCCCTCCACCAAAAGGAAATGTTGATGAACCCTTACAGGCATTGATTTTTGATTCACATTACAATCCATTCCGTGGAATTGAGGTAATTTTTAGAGTTGTAAATGGAGAAATCAGAAAAGGGCAAAAAATTAAATTCATGGCTACCGGCAATGAATATTTTGCTGATGAAGTAGGAACTTTAAAGTTGAATCAGGTTCCAAAAAATGTTATTTCTACCGGAGATGTTGGATATTTGATTTCTGGAATTAAAGAAGCAAAAGAAGTAAAAGTTGGTGATACATTGACAGATGCAAAAACACCAACCACAAATATGATTACTGGTTTTGAGGATGTAAAACCAATGGTATTTGCCGGAATTTATCCTGTTGATACTGAAGATTATGAAGATTTGCGTTCTTCTATGGAGAAATTGCAATTGAATGATGCTTCGTTAGTTTTTACACCTGAAAGTTCTGCAGCGTTAGGATTTGGTTTCCGTTGCGGATTCTTAGGAATGCTTCACATGGAAATTATCCAGGAACGTTTAGAGCGTGAGTTCGATATGACTGTAATTACTACAGTTCCTAACGTTTCGTATCTGGCTTACACCAAAAAAGATCCGGAAACTCCATTCGTAGTAAACAATCCTTCTGACTTACCTGAACCATCTCGTTTAGACAGAGTTGAAGAACCTTTTATTAAAGCGACCATCATTACAAAATCTGATTTCGTTGGAAACGTAATGAGTTTATGTATTGAAAAACGTGGTCAAATTACGAATCAAACGTATTTGACTACAGAACGTGTTGAATTAAATTTTGATATGCCGTTGGCCGAAATTGTATTCGATTTTTACGATCGTTTAAAAACAGTTTCTAAAGGTTATGCTTCTTTTGATTACTCTCCTATTGGAATGAGAACTTCTAAATTAGTAAAACTGGACGTTCTTTTGAATGCACAAACGGTTGATGCACTTTCAGCTTTGATTCACGAAGACAACGCTTATAACATCGGTAAAAAAATGACCGAGAAATTACGTGAATTGATTCCAAGACAACAATTTGATATTCCGATTCAGGCGGCAATTGGAGCTAAAATCATCGCTCGTGAGACGATTAAAGCACTTCGTAAAGACGTTACCGCAAAATGTTATGGTGGAGATATTTCGCGTAAGCGTAAACTTCTTGAAAAACAGAAAAAAGGTAAAAAACGTATGAGACAAGTTGGAAACGTTGAGATTCCGCAAGAAGCTTTTATGGCTGTTTTGAAACTTAACGACTAGTTTTTTTAGAAAAAAGAGGCAAGAGTAAAGAATATAGAATAGAAACCCCCGATAACTTCGTTATCGGGGGTTTTGTTTTTATGCAATTGATATGTTAAATGTCCATCCGGATATAATGAGATCACGAACGACTTCGTTTGTTTCGGCACCGTATTTTACCGTATAGATACCTTTATTGGTAACGTATCTTTCTGATAATTTTACTGATCCATAGATACCACCGAAGATGACGGTAAAAAGTCCCAGCATAAATACGAATGTGTTTAAATTTGCAAAATTATAAAGCAAAAGCCCTAATAATAATATAACGGAAACCATCGACAGGCTAATGGCCTTATTCCTTGCATCGTAATGAATGGCTTTGCAAGACTCGCACCTGGGTATTCCAATTAAAATTTTCGAATATTCTACAGATTTGTAAATAACGATATTGGTTTTATCGTCTTCTACAGTAAGCGGTAAAAAATAACAATCATTTATATTTTGCATTTTAGCCTGTCTGCAGTAGGCGCATCTGTGATCGTGAGGCTCAAATCTCTTATAAGCCTCGTCAAAGGTGTAATTTCTAATCATTTTATTTGGGGTTTAAAATTTAAAAATTAATCTTCTCCGGTAAAGATCATTTGGACAGAACGTATTTAGTAAAAAAGCTTGCGTCCAAAAGAAAGTGCAACATGAATTATTAGCTCCAGATTTAAGTAGGTAGCACTGTTTCTAAAAATAAATTGCAAAGCAACTCATTATTCATTTGCTCTATTTTATATGGATTTAAAAATAGCAAATAAAACAAATTAACAATCTAAATTGTATGAATATTTTTCTATTTATTTCACTACTTCATAAATCCTTGTATTTACACGCTTTTTACAATTTTAGCTTAATAAACCATAAGTAAATACTTATAAAAACAAAAAAAATAATTTAATCGTCTAGTTTTTAGTGCATTTCATCGAGATTAGAATAAATTTTAACACAAAAAATATAACTTTAATCTTACAACTAAAAAAAAATTATATTATGAAAACGAAATTTTTAATTATCGCAACATTGTTTACTTTTTCATTTGTCAATGCGCAACAACAAGAAGCAGAGGAAGAAATGCACTCAGCAAAAGGTGTTAAATTCTCAAAGGGAGATATGTTTATTGAAGGAGGTATCTCGGTTAGTACAAGTGACGACTCGAACGCTTATTCTATCAATCCAAAATTTGGATATTTAATCGCCGATAACTTTGCGGTTGGAGGAGATTTAGATTTTGGAGGAGGTAAAACGGATGCCAATGATGGTAAAACCAGTTTTTTTGGCATCGGTGCTTTTGCCAGATATTACTTTTTTGAAGCTGACTCGAGACGTTTCAAAGCATTTGCAGATGCAGGTCTTGGTTATAGCCACGCAAAAGCCGAATACAATATTGTAGGCGATCCCGTGCGATATGATAATACTACAAACGGAATAAAAGCTAACATTACCGTAGGATTAAATTATTTCTTTACTAAGAAATTTGCCGCAACTTTTGTTTTAGCCGACATTTTAACCTACAATAATGCCAATCCGGAAAACGGGTCATCATCAAACAGTTTTGAATTAAATATTAATTTATTCAACAACATCTTTGCACAACCTAAATTTGGACTGTTATACAAGTTTTAAAATTTAACTTGTCAGCCTTACTTTGACGGTTTAACCGCAAAGTTCGCAAAGGGTTTACGCAAAGTTCGCAAAGCAATTTTAACCCGATAACTTTTGTTATCGGGTTTATTGTTTCTATCAACCTTTGTATCTTTGAATCTTAGAACCTCAGCAACTCAGAACCTCAGAACCTCAGAACCTCAAAAAAATGCTTGACGAATCTCCAAAACGTTTTGACCGTATTGTCGCGATCCTGATTCAGTTACAATCAAAAAAAATTGTAAAAGCCCAGGAATTGGCCAATCGCTTTGAAGTCAGTTTACGAACTATCTACAGAGATATTCGAACATTGGAAGCATCCGGAGTTCCAATTTACAGTGAAGCCGGTGTGGGTTACGCCTTGATGGATGGCTACAGATTACCGCCCGTTATGTTTACGCGCGAGGAAGTAAGTAGTTTTATTGCGGCAGAAAAACTGATGCAGAAATTTACAGATCCTTCTTTAGGAAATCATTATGCCTCGGCAATGTTTAAATTAAAATCGGTTTTGCGAAGTTCTGATAAAGATTGGCTTTCGAATATTGAATCGAAAGTGGTTATGCAAACTGCTGAGCCCATGTTTAATGATAATTCGCCTAATACTTTGGCTGTTCTATTTGAAAGTATAGCGGAGAAAAAACAAATATTACTTTCTTATAAAACCGTTGAAAAAGACGAAAAAACACAAAGAAACATTGAACCTGTTGGTGTTTTTCATGATCACAATAGCTGGTATTTTTTAGGATATTGCCATTTGAGAAAAGATTACCGACAATTTAGAACAGACAGAATTCAGAGCATTCAAAAAACCGAATATGATTTTACAATCGAACACGATTCTTTAGAAACCTATTTAAGTAAAACAGAAACCATTCCGACCACAAAAGTTAGAATTTTGATCGAAAAGAAAATCGCGAGATATTTAGAAACAGAGCGAAAATACCACGGTTATATTTCGGAAAAGGAAGTTGACGGTCAAATAGAAATGACTTTTATGTGCCGCGATATCGAAAGTGGTTTTGCACGTTGGTTTTTAATGTTTGGCGATTATGCCAAAATTTTGGAACCGGAACGACTTAAAGTCCGGGCTTTAGAATTATTAGAAATCAATAGAAAAAGACTTTTATAAAAAAACTCCTGAAAGTAATTCTTCTTCAGGAGTTTTTTTATTTACAAACTACAGGTTTTTTATCTTTCCCAGAAAAAAGGAGGTTCGATATTTAAAGCTCTTAAATAGACATAACCTTGTCCACGGTGATGTATCTCGTTGTCAATTAAATACAAAACATTTTGAATTACAGGGAAATTATATTGTCCAAACAAATTGAAAGTTTCATTAAAATCTTCAATCGTTAATTGTTGCCAATATTTAGTAATTTCTGCTGTCGCCTCATCCCATTTTTCAAGATATTGCGCTTTAAAAATCAAATTTTCAGATGCTTCTGCAAAAGGTGCTGTATCCTTTGTCACAATTCCTTTCATTGCCGGAGCTCCCATTGCCAAAAACTCATCTACCAATTTCGCAAATGGTCGCATTCCCCCAATTGAGAATTCGAAGAAATCTTTGTCAGGAAAAACTTCAATTATACGTCTTGTTAAAGCACGGTGACCTTGCCAGTGGTTCAATAAATCTTCAGGAGTAATTACTTGGGCTGCTAGTGTTTTCATAATTTTAAAGTTTTAATTTGTTTAATACTTCAAAAGTATTGAGGGTTGGTGACAACAGTTTGTCAGCAGGAAAAAAATATTTTATTTTTCTGTTGACAAACGTAGAGGTGCTCCGGTAGAGGGGCACAGCAGTGCGTCTCTACATCACATAAATAAGTTTTACTTATTCTTCAACCATTCAAATAAACGATTCGCATCTTCCAATTTAAACAATTGTGTTCCTTCATTCATGGTTGCGGCAGATCCGCAGGCCACTCCCCAACGAATAACTTCTTTCAGGCTTTTGTTTTGAGACAATGCCCAAACCATTCCGCCAACCATACTATCTCCGGCTCCCACAGTACTTTTTTTAGCAACATTTGGCGCAGGAACATATTCATAATCGTCTTTTGTAACTAAAACAGCTCCCTGAGGACCAAGTGAAACGACAACAATTTCAGCACCGCCTTTGGCAATGATTTTTTTGGCAGCTTCATTTACTTCTTCCATTTCCAGACATTCTACTCCTATTAGTTTTGCCAGTTCACCAACATTTGGTTTAATTAGATATGCTCCTGTTTCCAAAACTTTTTTTAAAGCTTCTCCGGATGTATCAACAATTAATTTTGAATGGGATGTTTTGGCAATTTCTGCTACTTTCTGATAAAAGTTGGAAGACAAACCTTCATTCAGACTGCCACTTGCGACTAAAAACTTTGGTTTTGAGTTACTCAGCGTTTCCAGAACTGCTTTTTCTTCGTCGGCTGTAATTTCTCCTCCGGTAAAACCAAAACGATATTGTGAATTAGTATTTTCATCTACAGCTACAAAACTTTCTCTTGTCCAGGTTTGAATAGGAATCGCCTGAAATTCTATGGCTTCTTTTGCTACCAATTCTTCCAGCATTTTTCCCAATGGTCCGCCAGAAGTAAATACAGCCAACGATTTGCCACCCAATCTGGATATTGCTTTAGAAACATTGATTCCGCCCCCTCCGGCATCGAATCTGGGCTCGGAGCAACGTATTTTTTGTTCTGCAACCAAGCCTTTAAAATGGGTGCTTTTATCTAAGGCCGGGTTTACCGTCAGGGTGATAATATCAAATGCTTTCATGTTTTTACTTTTATAAAAATGGTTTTCTGCTAACACTATATGCAATTTACTAAAATTAGAATCGATAACTGCTCTTCCAAAACAATTAATAGCAAGTATTTTAATAATCTAAAATACTGGAATTCATTGTGTTAAAAATAAAATCATTCGTATCTTTAAACACCCAAATTAATAAAATCAGAATTATGAGAGCACCTCTACTTCTATTTTTATTATTTTATTCGACCATAGCTTCGTCACAAGGAATTATAGTCGACACTACAAGCTTGAGTATACCGCAGCTAATTCGCGAAGAATTAATGCAAAATGCCTGTGCAAACGAGAGCAACTTTAAATTCTCATCGCATCAGGGAATCGGCAAATTCACCAACACCAATCCAAATTTTCCTATCTCAAACGGAATTATTATTCGGAATGGAGTTGCAAAATATACCGAAGGAGCCTACACAGGAGCCAATGAAAGCAGTGAATTGAATACAACCAATGATACTGATTTGCAAACTATAAGTGACGAAAATGGACAAACTGTTCCCATTACCGATATTAGTTTTATTCAGTTTGACTTTACTCCCTTATCGAGCAATTTTAGTTTTGATTTTCTTTTTGCCTCTAATGAATATGGGGAGTTCCAATGTGGTTTTAGTGATGTTTTTGCTTTTATTTTAACTGATTTAACCACAGGAACAGCAACAAATCTTGCCGTGCTGCCTGGAACAACAACACCCGTTTCGGTCAAAAATATTCGGGATGAGCAATATAATTCTTCTTGTTTATCTGCCAATGCCAATTTATTTGATCATTATAATGTAACTAATCCGGGAGACTCTTCTATAAATATGAGAGGCGAAACTAAAGTATTAACGGCTTCGTCTACTGTTATTCCCAATAGAACATATAGTATTAAACTGGCAATTGGTGATTATCATGATAGTGGTTATGATTCTGCAGTTTTTATAAAAGGCGGCAGTTTTATAACTGCTATGGATTTAGGTCCGGACAGAACCATTTGCCAAGGCGAAACAATTACACTGCAGTCCGGACTTACGGGCAACTATACATATGTCTGGACGCTGGATGGCGCTGTAATATCTGGCGAATCAGGTAATTCTTTAACACTTAATAAAGCGGGAACTTACGGCGTTACGGCCTCGCTTTCTGGCTGTGTTATCAAAGATGAAGTAGTTATTTCAGACTTAGCCATTACATCTCCTCAGAATTTAACTGCTTGTTACAATGGAAATGCAAATTATCAATTTGATCTGACACAGAATAATCAAGCCACATTAAACCTCAATCCGGCCGAATATACTCTTCAATATTTTAATTCTTTGGCTGCTGCCAATTCAAACGGACCAGCAATCCCCAACAATCAATTAACTACTTATACAAGCACAGGAAACCAAACTATCTACATAAAACTACTACATGTTTCTAACGGAAATACCTTTTGCAATACCCTACTTTCTTTTGATTTATTGGTAACTAACCCCATTAATGCTGTAAAACCTCCAGACCTTACTTTATGCGATACTAATTCCGGAAGAGTGCTTGTTAATTTAACTTTACAGGAAACTACTATTCTAAATGGATTAAATCCTTCCGATTATAAAATTAGCTATTACAGAAGTCAAATTGATGCAACAAGCGCTACTAATAGAATTCCAAATCCTGCAGTTTTCATTACAAGTTTATCTCAATCTCCACAAAACATCTGGGTACGAATAGAACCTATATCAAGTTCGATTTGTTATACAACCGTCAATTTCATTCTAACTATTAATTCACTCCCTACAGTTGATGATATTCCCGATGTAATTGAATGCAACAGTTATACATTACCACCTATAATAGCCGGCAATTATTACACAGGCCCGGGAGGAACAGGAACTAAATTGAATGCCGGAGATGTACTTACCAAAGGTGGGGTGTATTATATTTATAGTGGCCCAAATGCGACAAACAAATGTACCAACGAAAATTACTTTAATCTAATCCTGATTTACGAAGCGACTTTTCCTAAAGAAGCCTGTGGAAAATATATAATTCCGAAAGTATTGGTTGGAGGCTTTTTTACTGCTGCCGGAGGAGGTGGAAATGAAATTCCGGCAGGAACTTCTTTTACAACTGACCAAACTATTTATTATTATGCCGTAATCAACGGTATAGTATGTCGTGACGAAGCCATATCGTTTGTCGTTTTTCCGCTGCCTTTAGTAGATACGCCAAGCAATGTCGTGACTTGCGATTCTTATATTCTGCCGTCTTTGACAAATGGAAATTATTATACGTTAGCAGGAGGTTTGGGCAACCGTTTAAATGCCGGAGATAACATTACGTCTAGTCAGACCCTTTTTGTTTTTGCCAATGATGGAAGATGTACCAATGAGCATTCTTTCAAAATCGATATTGTAGATTCGCAGGTGTTTGTTCCTATTACGAAATGCGGGAGCTATGCCTTACCTGCAGTTGAAGTAGGCGGTTATTTTGATAGTCCAAAAGGTCAGGGAAAAAGCATTCCGGCAGGAACAGTCCTTACCACTTCGCAAACTGTCTATTACTACGCTACCACGACAACAGCTCCCAATTGCACTGATAATATAAAATACGACATTACCATAAAACCTTTACCCTTGGTAGACACTCCCGCTAATCGATTAGAATGCCAAAGATACCTATTGCCCCCTTTGGTAAACGGCAATTATTTCACCGAAACTAATGGCGGCGGACTCCCATTAAAAGCAGGAGATATTATTAATAAAACACAAACTATTTATATCTATTCCGTTGGAACAGATTGTACCAACGAACACCATTTTATTGTCGAAATCAGGCCGCTTCCTCTTGTCGATAGTTTTACAGATGTAGTAACCTGTACTGATTTTAAACTGCCAAAATTAAAAAACGGAAAATATTACACTGCCACCGGAGGCCCGCATGGCATAGGAACTCAAGTTTCCGAAGGCACATCGATAAGCAGCAGCCAAACTATTTATATTTATAATGAATGGCCAGACTTCGCAAATTGTCGAAATGAAACTTTTTTTAAAGTCAATTTCAACGGAATAGATTTGGGTACTTTTGCCAACATAAATGTTTGTGACAGCTACACGTTACCGCCATTGAAATTAGGTAACTATTATTCACAACCTCAGGGAAAAGGTACTGTAATTCCCGTTGGCACAATTTTAAAAACCTCTCAAACCATTTATGTTTACGCCATTGTCGGAAATCGGCAAACCTGCGCCAGCGAAAAAAGCTTTTTGGTTACCATTTCACCAACTCCTACATTGGTCAGCACTGCGGATGTTGCCATTTGTCAAAGCTATACATTACCACCTTTATCAATTGGTACTTATTACAGCGGACCAAATGCAACAGGAACACCTTACCTGGCCGGTCAACAAATAAATACAAGTCAAAAAATATACATTTATGCTGCAGCTCCGGCCAATTCCGCTTGTGCGTCGCAAGATGACTTTGATATTACCATTTATCCCCTGAAAGATTTGCAATTAAAAAACGGGATAATCTGTGTCGATTACCAAACAGGAACTTTACTCAGAGCGGCCCAATTAAATTCAGAACTTAATCCCAATATTTACACAATTGACTGGTTCCTAAACGGAAACAAAATAAGCACAGGAGCCACTTATGCCGCAAGTCAGGAAGGAACTTATACTGTTGTCACCACTAAAAAAACACCTAATATTGGTAACGATTGTGGATATAATCCTGCCACAGTTATTGTCGAAAAATCCAGCCCCGCCATTGCAACTGTTGCCGTAACAGATTCTTTTGAAGATACGATCGACATTATCGTAACGCTCACTAACGGTTTTGGAATCTACGAATATCAATTGGATGACGGTACTTTTCAGACCAACAATGTATTTTCAAATGTTGATTCCGGCGAACACGTTATAACTGTAAAAGATGTAAAAGGAAATTGCGACGATCAGATTTTAATTGCCAAAGTACTCAAATACCCAAAATTTTTCACTCCAAACGCAGATGGCTACAATGATACCTGGAATATTCCGGATCTTGCTTTTCAACCAGACGCCTATATAAACATTTTCGATCGCTACGGCAAATTCTTAAAGCGACTCAGTCCGGCAGGTCCGGGTTGGGATGGCAATTACAACGGAAATGCGCTTCCTTCTACTGATTATTGGTTTCAGGTTTTTTATACCCAGGATGGCATCAGTCAGGTATTCAAAGCACATTTTAGTATGAAAAGATGATCATTTGGGCGTGCCACCATCCTGATAAGAGGGCAAATTTACATTGCGGTTATTCGCCCTCTTATCGAGATGCTGTCAGGCTGTCCGCGTTACTTCGGTAACTTGCTCCCATCCTTCACGTACTAACAATGCCAATATTTGGTCAATTCTCACAAATCATCATCCGAAATTAAAACTTGAAGTAGCTAAATTAATCGAAGAAAACGTAGATAACTACTTGTAATATCCTATTTTTTCCTGCTTAAAAATTAATAATCAACTCTCTCTATAGTTATTAAATCATCAACTTCGTACCTTTGCAACCTTGGTAAAAAACCAAAAAAGTAATAAAGAGATAAAATGATTGAAGATAAAAACCCACAACGTACCAGTATAGCGCAATTAGGCGAGTTTGGTTTAATAGAACATTTAACCAAAAATTTTGATGTTACGCAGGAGTCCACTTTAAAAAGTATAGGCGATGATGCTGCTGTTCTTGATTTTAAGGATAAAAAAGTAGTCGTTTCTACCGATTTATTGATCGAAGGAGTACATTTTGACTTAGCCTACATGCCTTTAAAACATTTAGGATACAAAGCTGTAGTTGTAAATATATCTGATATTTGTGCTATGAATGCCAGAGCAACTCAAATTACGGTCTCTGTGGCAGTTTCTAACCGTTTTCCTCTGGAAGCCTTAGAAGAATTATTTGAAGGCATTACACACGCTGCAAAAGAATATAAAGTAGATGTTATAGGCGGAGATACAACCTCATCTCAAAAAGGATTAATTATTAGCATAACTGCAATTGGTGAAGCTAATGAGGAAGAGATCGTTTACAGAAACGGCGCTAAAAAAACCGATTTACTTGTTGTAACTGGCGATATTGGTGCAGCTTATATGGGATTGCAGGTTTTAGAACGCGAAAAACAAGTTTTTCAGGTCAACCCAAACAGTCAGCCAGATTTAGACATGTACAGTTATTTGATCGAACGCCAGTTAAAACCAGAAGCACGAAAAGATGTTCGCACTTTATTGCACGCTCTTGAAATAAAACCAACTTCGATGATTGATATCTCTGACGGATTATCATCAGAAATTATCCATTTGTGTAAACAATCAAAAGTGGGTTGTAATTTGTATGAGGATAAATTACCGTTAGATCCTCAGTTTATTTCAACTTGCGAGGAGTTTAATATCGACAGCACTACAGTTGCTATTAATGGCGGAGAAGATTATGAATTACTATTTACAATTGACATTAACGATTTCGACAAAATAAAAGGAAATCCAAACTTCTCTATAATTGGTCACATGGCCGATGAGAGTGAAGGAATAAATTTAGTGACACGTGCCAATACTCAAATTCCTTTGAAAGCAAGAGGTTGGGACGCATTGAGTGAATAATCTTTAAAATTCCAAATAAAAAATTCCAAATTCCAATAATACTGTCATTGGAATGTGGAATTTTTTATTTGGAATTTCATTTTAAAAAAGCCCTTTACTTTTGGCTTCTTTAATTAATTCTTCATCTGAACCAGACTTTATTTTAAGCAATTCTTTTAAATTGACTTTTCGTTTTTCAATAGCATTCAACGAAATCGGAATGTATTGTGGCATGTGGGCAACCGGAGTTTGTTTTGAAAGGTGAAATAAAATTTGTTTATCAAACTCATCAATTTCGATTGAATTATGCGCCGACTGATTCAGCATTTTTACCACAGACTGACTATAATATTTCTCGTTTTTCATTACTTTATCAAAAGCAAAAAGCAGCTCATCAAAAGTAAGGTCATTTTTAATTATCAAACCATTTGGGTTTATAGTTCTGATAATTGTTTTTATTTTCAGCAATTCGGTATACATTGTCAGCAAAATAATCTTGCAATGTGGCATTTTTTTCATGAGTAATTTCGCCAGATCTTCACCTGAAAAAATGTCTTTTTCCTCATAAGCCGGCATACTTATATCTAAAAAAGCTATTTCAAAATTTGGAGTCGTCTCAGCTTCAATTAAATCATAAGCCGACCTGCAATCATACGCCTGTGAAATAACAAAATCATATTCCTTGGGATTATAACGTGTTATCGCATTTTTATATCCCTCAATTATAAAAGGATGGTCATCAACAATTAAGATATTTCGGCTAATTAAAGGCGAAATCGGTGATGTTAGGTTAAATGTCATTCTTTTGCAGGTTTATTTTTTGATCTATTGGGACTTTAATAAAGAGAATTGTTCCTTCTCCTTTGGCAGATTTTATAGTGACTGTACCCTTACACTCTTTTGCTCTGTATTGAATATTATGTAATCCTATTCCGTTTTTTGTCCTTTTGGCATTAAAACCATTTCCATCATCTGAAATCGATAAAATCAAATAATCAATTTCACTTTTAAAGCCAACTGTAATCGTTTCTGCATCAGCATATTTATTGCAGTTTTGTAAGGCTTCCTGAATAATTCTGTATAAATTAATTTTGACAATATTACTGACCAATTCCCACTTAATATGGGGATCGAAAGACGTAATTAATTTAGAATTATACGTGTTTTGTTGATTTTCAAACAATTTGTTTAAAATCGCGATAAAATTATTAATTAATTCTGATTTTTCCCTATTTAAGTCATGCGAAATTTCACGAATATCTTCTTCGATATGTTTCAGCTCTGTTAAATATTTTTTTCTTTTCTGTGAGGCCTGCACCTCATCTATCTTATCCAGACTGTCTAAGCTAATTCGCACACCAAACATTCTTCCTAAAACACCATCGTGAAGTTCCTGGGCAACTCTTTTCTTTTCTTTAATTCGGGTCATCTCAATATCATTTTGCTGAGAAATCATCAAATTATAAATATCTTCATTGGCAATTTGCTGTTGCTGCTTAAAAAGTAACTCTCTGTTTTTCGCCTGTTGTGTTTTGTAAACATAAAAAAATAAACCTAACAAAGTACAAATACTAAAAACATACACTAAAGCCCTGTTTTTCTCCTGCAAATTCGAGTTTTGATCTTTTATTTCGTTAGTTTCATATTCAATACGAGAAAATTTCTCACCCATTCTCCTTTCTGCACGCAACATTCTATCGTTCATCGTAATGTATTCCTTAGAATAAATAGAAGCATTTTTAGGATCAACAATCCCTAACTGTTTAAGAGCTTGCAATGTATTGTTTGGTTTACTGGAAAGACGCGAAAGCATTAACGCCTGTTTTGAAAGTTGAATAGCTTTAAAAGTATCTTTTGTTAGTGCATAATATTCAGACAAATGAATTTGGTTTGATATCATGGCAGATTTTAAGCCCAAACTATCTCTAATTTTTAAAGATTTGTAAAATTCGTCAGCAAGGCCATCCATTTTCTTAAATTTGAATTTAGAGTAGGCTAAATTATCTAACAACATGGCATACAATATTGTTTTTTCCTTAAAAAGATTTTTTTGTTTTAATCCTTCCTCAAAATAAAGGATTGCTTTTGGATAGTTTTGCATACCCATGTAAATAAAGCCTATGTTATTTAATGAAGTAGCTTTCAATTGAAGATCCAATGGTATAGCAGGATCTTTAAGCATGTTTAAGGCTTTATTTTGAAATTCTAAAGACTTTCCATACTCTTCTCTTTCATTATGAATTATCCCAAGAAGATTATAACATTCATAAAGTTGGTCGCTTACATTTTTTTTCCCTTTTAATATGCTCAAAGCTTTAAAAACAGATATTTCACTTCCAAAAAAATCTCCTTCATCGTATTGCAAGGTTGCTTTACTTAATAATGTTTTAGATAAATTATATTCATCATTGATTTTCAGGTAAATTTTTTGAGCTTTAAAATAGTTTCTAAAGGCACTGTCTGAAATTGTCTGAGAACTGTAATAATCACCCAAATACGTATATGCTTTAGCTATGCTTACAGAATCTTTAGTAATTATTGCTCTGTCTAAAACAAGTTCTGATATTACACGATATGATTTTAAATCATTCATATTGTAATAACGGTTCGCAATCTTAAATAAATTAACCCTGTTAAGCGAATCATTTTTTTGATTGATAACTATTGAAAAAGCTTTCTGATTGTACTTTTGTTTAAAAGTATAATTTAAGTTGATATCATTGGCTAATGATAAATAGACAGGAAGACTGTCTTCTGAAGAAGTTGCGTTTTTTTCTAAATGGTCCTTCTTAGTACAACTAAGAAAAAGCAACACTAAAAACAATAGTATTTTACAATATCTTTTCAATATAAGTTTTTGAATTTTACCAAAAATACTAAAACTATACACACAAAAAAAGGCTGTCAAAAATTTGACAGCCTAAATATCTTTAAAATCAGTACGTTTTAAATTTAATCTACTTTTTTTCCTCCTATTGATTGATTAACATTCGCAAAATTAGATTGCGTTTTTGCAACTTCTTCCATACGATAATCTTGTTTTCTTCCGTGTCCTGCCATAGAACCATCAGTTGGAGGAACAATAGCTAATTGACCGTTTGAAGATGTAACTGGAGTTGATGGATTTGCAAAAGAAGTTGCTACCATTACTAAAGAAAATAATCCGATTGTTAACGTTGCTTTTTTCATAATCTTGAGGTATTTTATTTGATTGTTTGTTTTTGGGAAAACGATTGCTTTTTGCGAATCGAGTTTGTAAAACTAGTTACGGAATCAAAAAAAATAGATACAAAAAATGCGGTTTATGGTAGAACATGCCCAAATGATAGTCAATGAGCGTTAATTCAGTGTAAATGTCTAATATTTAGACCTCTATGTAGTTTCCTGCTGCAAAATTGGCGATAATTATATCGACATTTGATTTATAGGTTTTAGAAAATGGAATCTTTTTTGGAGAGTTTTTTATGTAACAAACTGAGTTTCCGTTATGAATTCTGGCAATATAATTTTGATTAATGATATAACTGTTGTGAATTCGGATAAAAGGATGCGACAAAATACTCTCAAAATGCTTCAATGTTTTAAAAGCAGTTATCATTTCGCCAGTATTAAGATAAATATCTGTCGAGTTATTATCGGCTTGAAAATAGGCAATGTCAGCTGCATTTAGATAACGATAATCGCCATAAGATTTGATACAAATAATTAAGGGCTTTTCAACAACTTGCGGAACTTCTGCCTGAGGGATGGCGACAGAAACCACTTCATTTACGATTTGTACAGTATTAGTCGCTAAAACTACCTTTTCTAGTTTCAAAGTCGTTTTAAGTAAATCAATATGTGTGAGGGGTTTTAGTAAATAATCAAAAACGCCATATTGAAGAGCATCAAAAGCCAATGCTTTTTTTGTGGTGGTAACTATTATTTTAGGTATTACAGCCAAATATCTATACAATTCGTTAATGAACGCAAGCGATAAATTACTGGATAAATCTTCCGGATCAATTTCTAAAAAAATAAAAGAAGGTTTATGTTCCAAAACCAGATGCAAACCATTTTGATAATTCGTCGCCGAAGCCACAAAAGTCAATTCCGAAAAACCTTCTGCAATTGTTTTGGTTTTCAAAATACTTTCGGCATCATCATCAACAATAATATACGAATATCTTTTCAATATTAAATTTCAGTTTTATGGCAATTAAATTTACGCAATTCAATTATCTAAACATTTCATTGTTAACACATTACATTAAAATGTTAATATATAAGGATGAAATGCAAAAAAGTTCGGTGAAATGCACTTTTCAAAAGTAAAAAAATCCCAAACTCCACCTAAGGAATTTGGGATTTATATAATGTTAATTAAAGAAAATTACATTTTCATTAACCAGTTTTTCATAGAAACCTCGTTTTCAATAATGTCTTTCAACTCAGAAATTTTTACACGATCTTGTTTCATTGTATCTCTATGACGAATAGTTACGGTTTCATCTTCGATCGTTTGATGATCTACTGTAATACAAAACGGAGTTCCCAGGGCATCTTGTCTTCTGTAACGGCGACCGACAGCATCTTTTTCATCATAAGCTACATTGAAATCCCATTTTAAATCTTCAATGATTTTTTTAGCGATATCTGGCAATCCGTCTTTCTTTACTAAAGGTAAAACGGCAGCTTTAGTTGGTGCTAAAACAGCTGGTAATTTTAGTACTGTTCTTGTAGAACCATCTTCTAAAACTTCTTCTTGCAACGATGTTGCAAAAACAGCTAAAAACATACGATCCAGACCCACAGACGTCTCTACAACGTACGGAACGTAATTTTCATTCAGTTCCGGATCAAAATATTGTAGTTTTCTACCCGAATATTGTTCGTGTGCTTTTAAGTCAAAATCAGTACGAGAGTGAATTCCTTCCAATTCTTTGAAACCAAATGGGAAGTTGAATTCAATATCAGCAGCAGCGTTTGCGTAATGTGCTAATTTTTCGTGATCGTGAAAACGGTAGTTCTCTTTTCCTAATCCTAAAGATAAGTGCCATTTCAAACGCGCTTCTTTCCAGTGGTGGTACCATTGCATTTCTTCACCCGGACGAACGAAAAATTGCATTTCCATTTGTTCGAATTCACGCATACGGAAAATGAATTGTCTTGCAACAATTTCATTTCTGAACGCTTTACCCGTTTGAGCAATTCCGAAAGGAACTTTCATACGACCTGATTTTTGTACATTTAGGAAATTAACAAAAATACCCTGCGCCGTTTCAGGACGTAAATACAAATCCATTGCAGAATCTGCAGAAGCCCCCAATTTTGTTCCAAACATTAAGTTGAATTGCTTTACATCTGTCCAGTTTTTAGAACCAGTTTCAGGATCGGCAATTTCTAACTCATCTATTAAAGCTTTTACATCCTGAAGATCATCCGTCATTCCTTTTGCAAGCCTTGATAAAATTTCTTTGTATTTTGAAAGATATTCTACCACGCGGGCATTTGTTGTAACAAATTCTTCTTCATTGAATGCATCACCAAAACGAGCTCTTGCTTTTTCAATTTCTTTTTGAGCTTTTTGATTGATTTTTTCTGCAAAATCTTCAACTAAAACATCAGCTCTATATCTTTTTTTCGAATCTTTATTATCAATTAACGGATCATTGAAAGCATCAACGTGGCCTGAAGCTTTCCAGGTTGTTGGATGCATCAAAATTGCAGCATCAAGACCTACAATATTGTCATTCATCTGAACCATTGATTTCCACCAATATTCACGGATATTCTTTTTTAACTCGACACCATTTTGTGCATAATCATACACTGCACTCAATCCATCGTATACTTCGCTTGACGGAAAAATAAATCCGTACTCTTTTGCGTGCGAAACCACATTCTTAAATATATCTTCTTGTTTTGCCATAGTGATGCAAAAATATAAAAAGTACATTTAAAAAAAAGAAAAAATATCAAGATTGAAGAATTGATTTCGTTATTTTTGTAACCAAATTCCTTCTATTTGTGATTAATTATCTTATTAACTTGTTTTTTCCTAAAGTTTGTGCCGGCTGTCATACTCTTTTAATGTCAAATGAAGCTGTAATTTGTACGCATTGCCGCCATGAAATGCCTCTTACTCAATATTATTTGGATACCAAAAATGAGGCTGTAAAAAAATTCTATGGCAAAATTGAAATTCAGCATGCTTCTGCATTTTTATACTTTAACAAAAAAGGAATGGTTCAGGAACTCATTCACAACCTAAAATACAAGGGGCATCAGGAAATTGGTTTTGTTTTAGGAAACTGGTATGTCGAAGATTTAAAAGAATTGAATTTAGCAATTCCTTTTGATGTGGTGATTCCGGTTCCGTTACATAAAAGAAAATTCAGGGAACGTGGTTATAATCAGGTAACGACTTTTGGTAAAGCTTTAGCCAAAGGTTTAAATATAACTTTTGATGATGTAGTTTTATATCGAAAGAAATACTCCAAAACGCAGTCTAAAAAGAATCTATTAGGAAGATCTGAAAACATCGAAAATATATTTGACACCCAGTTTTCTGAAGAAAATCACAACAAACACTTTTTATTAGTTGATGATGTACTTACAACTGGCGCAACACTTGAAGCCTGCTCGCGTGCTTTATTAAAAATCCCGGGAGCTAAAATTAGCATTGTTTGTATGGCGATGGCGAACTCCTGACAAGTTAAATTCCAATTTTTTAAAATTCCAATCTTTATCTAAAAATAATTTACTTTAAAAGTAAAAAGATAACAGATTGGAATTTGGAATTTTTTTATTGGAATTTTAAAAATGGAATTTTAATTCACTACAATTTTCTTAACCGTTCTTCTGTCTCCATCAATAACTGTTACTAAATACATTCCGGCAGAAACATTTTGTAATTGAATATTCTCATTAAAGTCTGATGTACTCTCAAAAGTCTTTTCATAAACTTGCTTACCTAAAATATCGTGTACAAAGATTTTAACTCCAGCACTCGATTTACTTTCAAATTGAATAGTAAAACTTCCTTTATTTGGATTTGGATACAATACAAAATCGATATTGTCAAAATCTGGCGTTCCTAAAGTGTAGGTCTGACCACAAATATTTATTGAAGCTGAATTTAATGTTCCAAAATTTCCAACAACAGCGTCGCGAATTCTTAAAGTCCAGGTTCCTTCCGTATTTTGTCCATTAAAAGCACTTAAGAGATCAACCGGAATAACAATTTGTTCTGTTGTAATTCCGCAATCAAGAGCAGCACCGGAATCATTAAATTGCATTGCCAAAGTTGAATTTGTAGATCCACAGTTTTTATTAAACAAGCGTACAATAGTTCCTTGCGGACTCACCATTTGAATTTCAAGATCAGAAAATTTTGCATGTGTTACGTTAACAGAAACATCTACATCTGAAACAGTTGCTCCGGATGCCGGAACTGTCACAGTTCGTGTAACAAAAGTTGTGGTATTTGGAATAGAAAAAGAATTTCCAAAACTATAAGAATTACAAGCTACTGTTGAAGTAAAACCTACTGAAAATGGTTTACTATTTATGGCATAATAAATATTTGCTGTTGGCTCAATAAGAATTCTGCAATTCTTAGAGGAAGGCACGCTCGTTGGAAGCGTGATAACTTCAGAACCATCATTTGGTGTATTAGCCGCCAAAATTATTGGAAAAGTTAAACCACCATCAGTAGATAATTTGATATTTACTGCAGTAGAACCTTGCAACGTATTTGTATTATTAACACTCCAGGTTACGGTTTCACTCAATCCTTGCCACCAGCTAACGCCATCATTTATGTGCGACGTTACTGCAAATGGTCCCGCAAAAGAAGCTACGTTTACAATCATAGCATCTGTATTGGTTTGCGCCGCTCCATCAGCAGCATTGTCCCTCCCGGTTAAAGTAAAATGCAATGTTCTTGCAATAGAAGAAACCGATTCCCACGTGGTAGTTAATTTATTTTGAAGAACATAATTGAGTTGTGGCATATACCGAATTGTACTCGAATTAGGAACTACTGATCGAAACAAAGGACCATCTGGTTTTGTTGAATAGGCAATGCTATTTCCTCCAGAAGTTGTTGTGGCATTATCATTCTCTTCCCAATTATAGGTTATTGTATCCCCTTCAGCATCAGAGCCTGTACCATTTAAAATAAAAGCAGTACTAATTGGAATCGTATAATCAGGGCCCGCATCAATAGTGGGTGGATTATTTGTTATAGCAGCGTTTACCGGACAGCTTTTACCAGCAAGCGTATTTTGAATTTGCAAAATACTAACGTAAGCAAAATAATCATCTGAAGTATTTTGAATGTCATAGTCACCCGTCACACCGGCATAAGCCATAATTGTAGAACCACTTCCCGGCTCAACATTTACATTGGTTCTTTCGGCAGCATCATAAGAAAAAGTATGGTTTGCTCCCAATTGATGCCCCATTTCATGCGCAACAAAATCAATATCAAAAGTATCTCCCTGAGGTTTGCCATCTGATGGGGATGTATAGGCACTTCCTTTTGCCAATGGATTATTTGTTGTTGGATTAGTACAAACGCAACCAATACAACCCGCATTTCCACCGCCGCCTGAAGCCCCAAATAAATGTCCTAAATCATAATTTCCATTTCCAATAACGTTTGTTATTGTTGTTTGCACTTCCTGATTCCAGGCTCCATCAGCTCCGGCTGAAGCATTAGAATAAGGATCTGTAGCAGCATCTGTATAGATCAGCGCATCATTATTTGCAATTAAAATCACTTTTACAGCTAAATCTTTATTAAACACACCATTTACTCTGGCCAAAGTGGCATTCATACCGGCCAACGCCCCTGCTTTTGTCCCTCCAAAATAAGTTGTATACTCTGCAGTACAAGACAAAGCCAAACGCATTGTTTTAAAAACTTTAGCATTTGATGTTTCTTTGGCCGTTTTTGCAGTATTGGTATTCGAAATTAAATCTGTTGTTTTACAAATTAGTCTTTCTGAATTGTTTGTATTATTAGAAGTAAACAAAACATATTCTGTTTTATTATCAGGATTTTCCTCTATGTATTCGGTCGCCTTATCTACACGAAGGATCATGGTTTGAACTCCTATTGGCGAAACACTAAAATGTATTTTTGCCGATTTATCATCTAAGCCCCTTCCTTCATAAGCCCTGATTTCTGGATATTTTGCTTGCAATACAGGGTCAAAATTAGATGATTCCCATACTTTAAAACGTTCTAAAACGCCAGTAGAATTTGGAACTGTAATTTCTGAAGTAATCTCTCTGGAAGCTTTTCCGGTTGTTTCGGCAAGTTTATTTTTTAAGAAATCTGAATTTAGTTTATAGTATAATCTTCCGGAATCAGATCCATTTAACCTCTTGTTTACAGAAGAATTTGAGGTTGATTTTTGCCATAAATCATCATTCTGAGCGTGAATTCTAACACAACAAAAAATAACAAATAAAAAAAGTAGTGGTTTTTTCATACTCAAAAGTAATTTGGGAATCAAAATTAAGAGAATTAAATGAAATTCTTACATATAAACGACATTTAATCCTTTTTAGTCGACGAGTTGGCCAATATTCACAAAAAGAAACGGGATCACGTCAAAAAATCAATTGTGGGTAGTATAAAATTTCAAATAGATAGTATAAATTTGCACCATCTTAAATTATTTGTTTTGAAGCTCTTTCATTCTATAAACGATTTCCATTCGACTAAGAAAACGATCTTAACTCTTGGCACCTTTGATGGCGTTCATATTGGTCATAAAAAAATTCTGGAACGAATTACTCAAAACACCGAAAACGGGAAATACGAAAGTTTAGTTCTTACATTTTTTCCGCATCCCAGAATGGTTTTGCAGGAGAAGTCAGAGATAAAACTCTTAAACACGATTTCTGAAAAAACAAAACTTTTAGAACAAACCGGAATTGAAAACCTTGTAATTCATCCATTTAACGAAAGTTTTTCCAGATTAACTGCTGAAGAGTTTGTACATTCTATTTTAGTCGATCAATTTCATATTCAAAAAATAATTATAGGTCATGATCACCGTTTTGGAAGAAACAGAACAGCTAACATTGACGATCTAATTGCTTTTGGTGCAGAATATGGTTTTGAAGTCGAACAAATTTCGGCGCAGGAAATTGAGGATGTCTCCGTAAGCTCTACCAAAATCAGAAAAGCCTTAAATGAAGGAAATATGAAATTGGCAAACGATTATTTAGGATACAACTACTTTTTAACCGGCGAGGTTGTAAAAGGAAAACAATTAGGACGAACTATTGGCTTCCCAACAGCTAACATTCACATTGAAGAAGATTATAAATTAATTCCAAAAAATGGGGTTTATGCTGTAAAAGCGTTAATCGCTCAAAAAGAAGTTTTTGGAATGATGAATATTGGTTTTAATCCAACAGTAAACGGAGAAAAGCAAACCATCGAAGTAAATCTTTTTGATTTTGACGCTGATATTTATGGTGAAAAAATTGAAGTTTCCTTATTACAGTATCTTCGCGAAGAACAAAAATTTGGTTCAGTTGATTTACTGAAAGCACAATTAAATCAGGATAAAATGGATGCTTTGGCTTTTATTTCTCAACTTTAAAAGAATAAACATTTTAAATTATTTGCCATTCAGATTTTTTATAAAACATAAATTAATTTTGCTACCAACAATTAATCTCTAAGGAGATATTCTTTCCAGTGAAAATTATTTATTAAAAAATACATCATACACTTTTCTCCATTTTTAAATCATCGTAGTTATTTTTTTAGTAAATTTGATATACAACACTGTTTGTCAACTATTTACTATTAACTTCTTTAAAAATAACCACTATGAATTTACCTAAAGAAATTACCAACGGTTTTTTAATTTTCCTCGGAATAGGCATTTATTTTTTATTGATGAATGTATTAGGCTTAGCAGATTTGTTTTATCTGCGTACACTAAATGTATTTTTTATATTTTATGGTGTAAACAGAACTATGCAAATGAATCTTCGTGAAGGAGAAACCAATTTTGTATCCAATGCAGTGTCGGCAATGACCACCTCTGTAGTTGGTGTATGTATGAGTGTTTTTGGATTACTAGTGTATAGCTATGCAAGAGGTGGAGACGCTTATGTACAAACTTTATCAGAAACATTTATGTTTGGAGGAAATCCTTCTGTACCAACTTATTGTATCTGTTTACTTTTTGAAGGAGTTGCATCTTCTGTAATTGTCACCTTAATGATGATGTTGTACTGGAATAATAAATATGCAGCCGATTAATTTTTTTAAATAAATCTACAATTTAAACACTCTAAAATCATGAAAAAGTATAATTCTATGATTTTAGAGTGTTTCTTTTTTGAAAATACCTGTCAAATATTCATTTACAGAAATACGCATTGGTTGATTAGAACAATTTAACTACTTTTGAAGCATCAAAAAATTGCATCGATGAGCATTACGAAACACAATTGGACAAAAGACGAAATAATCGCCATATATAACAAACCTATGATGGACCTGCTTTATGAGGCAGCAACAATTCATAGAGAGAAACATGATCCGAACGTAGTTCAGGTATCTACATTACTATCTATTAAAACCGGGGGCTGTCCTGAAGATTGTGGTTATTGCCCACAAGCAGCACGTTACAACACAGGTGTTGAAGGAAATGACCTAATGAGCGTTAGTCAGGTAAAAGCTCAGGCTTTGCGTGCTAAATCAAGTGGATCTTCTCGTGTTTGCATGGGAGCTGCCTGGAGAAACGTAAAAGATGGTGAAGAATTTGATCAGGTTTTAGAAATGGTTCGTACCATTAATAAACTTGACATGGAAGTTTGTTGTACATTGGGTATGATTACTGAAAACCAGGCACAACGTTTGGCAGAAGCAGGATTATATGCTTACAATCACAACTTAGATACTTCTGAAGAATATTATAAAGATGTAATTTCGACCCGTGGTTTCGAAGACCGTTTACAAACGATAGAAAATGTTCGTAAAACGAATGTTACGGTTTGTAGTGGAGGAATTATTGGAATGGGAGAAAGTATTGAAGACAGAGCCGGAATGCTTGTTGCTCTTTCTACTTTAAATCCACAACCGGAATCTGTGCCAATTAATGCATTGGTTGCTGTTGAAGGAACTCCGATGGAAGAAGAAAAACCTGTTGAAATCTGGGAAATGATTCGTATGGTGGCTACAACAAGAATTGTAATGCCGGATACACAAGTTCGTTTATCTGCAGGAAGAACTAATATGAGCCGTGAAGGACAGGCAATGTGTTTCTTTGCTGGGGCAAATTCTATTTTTGCAGGAGATAAATTACTTACAACTCCAAATCCGGATGTACACGAAGACATGAAAATGTTTGAGATGTTAGGATTGATTCCGCAAAAGCCGTTTGTTAAAGTTTCGCAGCCTCAAACAGTTGAAGCAGCAGATTCTCAGTTCGCACCATTAGGCGAAAAACCTAAATGGTCAAGACCAGGACACTCAATTGAAAGAAACCTGGAGGCTTCGATCAAATCAAAAATTTAATTAAAAGAGTTAATAAATCTCGAAAAATATTTTTAAATTGCTTATAACCTGCGTTATAAGCAATTTTTTTATTTAATAGAGATGAATTTAAAACAAATCGAAAGGGTAAAAAAGATCTCAAAAGCTGATTTTATTTCCCAATACGTCAAAAAACAAATTCCAGTTGTTGTTGAAGAGCTGACAGAAGATTGGCCAGCCTATCAAAAATGGAAATTATCTTACATCAATGAAATAGCGGGTGATACTGTCGTTCCCTTGTATGATAACAGACCTGTTAATCATGAAGATGGCTTTAATGAAGCGCATACTAAAATGAAAATGAGTGATTATATTACTCTTTTACAATCAAAGCCTACTAACTATCGCATTTTTCTTTATAATTTAATGAAGGAGGTCCCAACATTAAAAAATGACTTTTTGTGGCCTGATATTGGCCTCAAGCTTGTAAAGCAAATGCCGATGTTATTTTTTGGTGGAGAAAATTCAAGAGTATTCATGCATTTTGACATTGATTATTCGAATATTTTACATTTTCATTTTCATGGAGAAAAACAATGTATGATCTTTCCTCCTCATCAGTCAAAATATATGTATAAAGTTCCTCATGCACTGATTTCAAGAGAAGATATTGATTTTGATGATCCTGATTATGAAAAATTCCCTGCCCTAAAAAATGCAGAAGGTTATATCACCAATCTTAAACATGGCGAAATGTTATATATGCCTGAAGGATATTGGCATTATATGAAATATTTGACTCCTGGATTCTCTATGAGTTTACGTGCTTTTCCAAAAAACATTTCCCATTTATCAAAAGCCGCTTATAATGTTTTTGTAATGCGATATTTTGACATTATGATGCGAAAATTTAAAGGACAGAAATGGATTGATTATAAAAATGATAAAGCTATCACAAATACGCATGAGAATCTCCGTAAGAGTGCTTAAATAAGATTTATAAATAGAAAAGCAGTTTAAAGTTTAAATTCCTCAACTGCTTTTCTATTTATAAAGTTTATTAAAATACAATCTTTTTAGTTGTAGTATTTCCATTTTCCAAAGTCACTTTTACCAGTAAAACTTGATTTGCAGAGCGGAAATTTAATAATTGTAATTCTGTTGCGTTAATGTTTTTTTTCTCATAAAGACGTCTACCTGAAAGATCAAAAACTGCAACTTCCCGAATTGCTTCTCTGTTTGATATTATTTTCATGTCTGTGAATTTTATTGAAACCCAGACATTATTTTCTACATTCGAAACATCGTCAACACCCAGAGATTTATCAGAATATCGAAGTATGAATCGGTCAGAAAAAGTGCCAGCTTCTGTGTTAAATGTATAATTCCCTGTACGAAGGTCGTGTAATTTGTTTGTCAATTTATCTTCTAAATAAATAGGCATCAAAGTTAGTGCGCCATCAACATGATAAATTGAAATCGTAAAATCACCAGCAATTGTAGTACGATATCCTAACGGAACAGCATCTGTGTTTTTAAAGGGTAAAGCACGACCTTGTATTGCTAGTTTATGATCGTTATTGATACTGTAAAAATCCAGATATTTATTTGCGTCGAAACTATTGCCATCGTATTTTCTGTCGTATTCATTTGTTGCGCCTTCTATATAACCAACAAGCAATTGCTTATACGCGCCTCCAGTATTGGTCATATTCAGCCAAATCCTATTTCTTTCAAGAGCTACATTTTTAGATTTTTGATCTGTTTTAAAAAATTCTGTATTTGCATCTCCCCCTCTTCGCATAGAATTATTAAAAACGAGAGTTCCAGAGGCAGCTATTCCTGCAAAAAAAGATTGTCCAGCTCCAATATTGCCACTTGGAGGAATATTATTATTTCCCACAGCATCATCACCTGACCCAGCTGCGGTACCAACACCTCCTGTTAAATTATAAGTTGCATAATCATCAGATCCATATTGATAAGCACCTCCTAATACCACTGGCGTATTATGTGTCCAAAAATAAAGAGTACCCTCTAATATTGGGTCATTTATATTTATAAAATCGTCCGCATTTAAAGCAGATGGATATGGATTTCCTACTAAAAAAAACCTTTCTGCAATTACATTTTCGCCTGTAAAATTACCGTTATTGGGAACTCCAATAAACAAAGCTGTAAAATTACTTCTAATGGTATTCGAGAAATTTTCAGGGCCACGAATAATATATCCCTTTCCAACGACCATGATCTTAGACGGTGCTTCTGCTACCCAATTATAGCCGTTATGGCTATATAATTTATCTGTTTTCGTTAAAGGTGAAACATCTATAATCGCTTGTGGACTAACTGGTGTTGACCAATACACATAATCAGCTTGGCGAATGGGAAAAGTATTCCGTTTATAAATAATATTTCCTGTGTTTAAATTATTGTCCGGACTTGCCTGTAATAAACTTGCACCATCTTCAAAAATTAATTTACCCACATTAACATGAACTCCTTTGAGTAAACTCAAGGTTTTTCCATGTTGAATAGTCACAACTGCATCATTGCTTATCGTGCAGGAGCAAGCATTTATATCTTTATTTAAATCGTAATCTTCCTGAAAATCAATTACATCATCAAACGAAGGATCTGTAGTTCCGTATGACCATGAACTTCCATTCCAAGTATTTAATTGAATTGTGATTTCAGCTGAATACGTTACAGAACAACTGTTTTCTATCGCAAATTTATATTTCCCAAGAGGTAATCCCGAAATTGTTAACGAAGTTCCTGTATAAGCACGTGGTGTAATTACTGTTCCATCAGACTGTAAAATATTTCCTGAGCCAGATAATCCATTTAAAGTAATACTTCCCGTAGGTGTTGTGCAAGTTGGCTGCGTAAAACTAAAAATGTTTGGTGCTAAAGGAATGGGATCTACATCAATTCTTGTTTCGACTGCAAAATCTTCAGGACAACTTCCGTTTTTTACAATAGCTCTGTAACTTGTACTTTCGGTCAATATTCCAGGCTGATAAGTCACTCCAGTATGACTAATTGGTTGCCAAACATACGGTAGTGTAGTGGCATATTCCCATCTGACAATCGTACCAACATAATTGTTTAACGTCACCAACGGACTTGGATTTCCTTGACAAATATGGAGTCCGCCATTCACTACTCCTCGTTCCGTTTTTATTACCGATGTTGTAGTAGTAGCATCTGCAACCGCGGGGCATCCAGTAGAAGAGTATTTAACCGTAACTGTTTTATTACCTGTGGTCACCCATTGTAAAGTCACTGTACTACTGGCAGAAGAAATGCCGCCAGAAATAATATTATAATCTATTCCTTCTGTTCCAGGAACTGACCATATGTAATTTGTCTGTCCAGGCTGAGTTGTATAAGTAACATCGGTATTAACGCAAACTGAAGCCCCAGGCTGAACCGAAAAAGTGGGTATCGGAATTTGATTAACCGTGACGGTTGTCGCTATAGAACTTGTTGAAGAACAAGCACCGTTTTGCACCACAGCCCTAAACTGTGTTGTTTGCGTTAATGATCCAGAAGTATAAGTTGCTGCTGTATTTGCAATTGGAGTCCACACAGAAAATGGATTAACTGAAGATTCCCAACTTAAAACGGTACCTGTATTTCCGGTTAAAGTTAAAACACCACTTGTTAAACCACTGCAAATAGTTGTTCCTCCTCCAACTGTTCCCCCAACTGAAGGGGAAGAAACAACAATGCTTGCAGTATTATTAGAAGAGATATCAGCAAAACAAGCTCCAGATGTCAATTTAGTGATTGAGATATCTCTTGTACCAGCCGTGCTAAATCCAGATAACACAAAACTACCGGAGCCAGCCGTTAAAACGCTAAGTGTAATTGTCAATCCATTACTTGTAGGATTAGTTAAATTGTAAGTAACTGTATAAACCCCTATTGGCAAAGAAGCTGGAGATGAAGCAAGTGTTATAGTTGTATTTCCTGGCGAACTGCAGACAGGCGATGCCGAAACCGCAGTAATTCCATAAGATGGGCAAGTATAACTTACATTCACCTGTCCAGCTGCACCTGCTCCTCCCACCTGCAATGCTCCCAATACAGTATTCATTGCACCACTACCGCCACCACCCGGAGGTGCTCCAGGTTTTCCGGCGGCATTCACTAAAGCGACACTTGTAATACCAGCGCCACCGGCACCACCGCCAGTATCGCCACCTCTTCCCCCTGCACCAGAACCTTGCAACAATCCAATAATACCAGTACTGCCAGAACCGCCATCTACGCCAGAAGTTTTTTTAATGGATCCAAATGAATCAGCAGCCAATCCGCCTTTACCACCTGCAGGAGTTCCTCCCGAATTATTTGCTGTACCTGCTTTTCCTCCAGCGGCTAGAAAAATGCCTTCATATCCTAAAATAGTAGAGTTTCCTCCCGAAGCGCCAGTGGCAGGAATTCCAGCAACTCGTATACTTAATGTTGCTCCTGGTACAACCGTAATTTTCCCTTTTGCGTAAGCACCACCTCCACCACCTCCTGCACTTCTTCCATCCAAAATGGCACCACTTGCTGCTCCTCCCGAACCTCCAGCACCCCAGCCTTCAACATCCATAGAAGTAACTCCTGCTGGAACAAACAAAGTATTATCTGATGGATAAGTATGCGGTGGCTGTGCCCATAAAGAACTGTAAAAGAATAATAAAAGAAGACACAATTGCAACTTATTGGCTTCTGTAGATTTTTTTTGTGGTTTTAAATAATCTAAAAATGAAATCAAGATTTGAAAAAGTGATACTTTAAATAGAGATTTTTTCATACGACAGCATTTTAAAAATTAATAAAAGATTCCAGAGGATATGAGAATCATTTTCAATTTTAAATACCTAAAAGCTATAGAGAACTTCAAGAAAATGTTCTCTAACTTTTACCAAATTAAGATAGACGTGCAAAATTACATTTGCTTACATAGTGAGGTATCTAAAAATAATGATCGGTCTTTTGGCAAATAAAAAATTAAACTAGTTTTATTTAAAAGTCATTAAATCTGTAGTATGACGGGCTTTTATGTTGTTTATCGAATTAAAACAACAACAAGGTACGATTTTCTTTACAATACATAAAAAATTTTAACTTAAAAATAAAGACTTTAACATAATAAGCTGTTTATTCGAATTATTAAAAATAAGGAATGTTTCAAGCCTATATTTACAATTAATTCTAAAAACAAAAAATCCATTCCTTAAATGGAATGGATTTTTAAAAAACGAAAAGGTATATTTTTTTTAAAAGATAATTTTTGAAGTTGTTAAACTTCCGTTTTCTAGCGCGACTTTTATAAGCAGTACCTGATTAGATGATTGAAGATTTACGATCTGAAGTTCATTTTCTCCAATATTTGATTTCTCATAAATAAGTTTTCCTGCAACATCAAAAATATAAACTTTAGCAAGTGTTTCAATAGTAGAATTTACTTTGATTACTTTATTTTTTACAGCTATTAAAACCTTACTTTCTGTATTTTCAACATCATCAAATCCTAAAGATTTGTTAGTGTAACGCAATACAAAACGATCCGTAAAAGTTCCTGCAGCTGTCTTAAATGTATAATTACCTTCTCTTAGATCATGAATGATTCCAGTTAATTTATCTTCTAAATAAATAGGTTGCATATTCATACTCCCATCTGTTTTACTTATAGCTATTTTAAAATATCCATCAATAGTACTTTTATATCCCAGTTTTACAAAATCAATATCATTAAAAGGCAACGCACGTCCTTGAATTGTCAATTTATTATCATTAATAACGCTATAAAAGTCAATGTATTTGTTTCCATCAAAGGTTAAGCCATCAAATTTATTGTCGTATTCATTACTTGCACCTTCAATATAACCCACCAACAGTTGTTTAAAAGCTCCACCAGAATTAGTCATACTTAGCCAGATTCGATGCTTTTCAATAGCTTTTGTTTTTGATTCTTTACTTGGTTTATAAAATTGGCCATTCTCTGCACCTCTATTTCTCATAGTGTTATCAAAAACAATATTTCCAGAGGTTGCAATTTTAGCAAAGAAAGATTGTCCTGCTCCAATTTGACCACTTGGTTCGCTTGCATTGTTTCCCACAGCATCATCACCTGATCCAGCAGCTGTACCTACACCTCCTGTTAAATTATAAGTCGCATAATCATCAGATCCATATTGATACGCACCTCCTAATACTACTGGCGTATTATGCGTCCAGAAATAAAGAGTACCTTCTAAAACCGGTGAATTTGTATTTATAAAGTCATCCGCATCTAAAGCAGATGGATATGGATTCCCTATTAAAAAGAATCTTCCTCCAACTACAGCTTCACCTGAAATATTTCCATTATTAGGAACCCCAATAAATAGTGCTGTAAAATTACTTCTAATAGTATTCGAGAAATTTTCAGGGCCACGAATAATGTACCCCTTTCCAACAACCATGATTTTAGAAGGTGTTTCTGCTACCCAATTATAGCCATTATGGCTATATAATTTATCTGTTTTCGTTAAAGGTGAAACATCTATAATCGCTTGTGGACTTACTGGTGTAGACCAATACACATAATCGGCCTGACGAATAGGAAAAGTATTCCGTTTGTAAATAATATTTCCTGAGTTGATGACATTATTCACTTGAATCAAACTAGCCGCATTTTCAAACGTTAAAGTTGCATCATTTCCTGAATCGACAATAACTTGATTTTCGATGGTTAAAGTATGACCCGAATGAATAGTAACTTTTTTTCCGGCATTAACCTTACAAGAACAGCCACTCAAATCACCTGTCGAATCATAATCAGCTGCGAATTCAAGCATATCGGTAGCAACAGGGCTTCCATTAGACCAGCTTCCATTGCTATAGACATTTGTTAGTGGAGCTTTTATTTCAATAGTAAGTGTTGCCAAAGACGGACAATTTACACCTTCATGAATAGTAAAAGTATAATTTCCCGGAATTAAATCAGGAACTATAAAATCCGTATCAGAAGTATTATAAACACCTGAAGTCGGGCCTGACTGCGTGATTATCCAATTTACTCCCGTCAGCAAGCCATTTAATTCTATACTTCCTTTTGGATGAACGCACGTAGGATGAACAATTGTACCAATACTAGGCGTTACTGGCAGAGGTTTAATAATTACTGATACCGCTTGCGAACTTGTACAACTATTTCCGGCAGTTATTGTCATTGTGCCGGAATAAGTGTTGGCAGTAACGTTTACAGGAATTACAATTCCTGTTAAGTTACCACCACCAGCATTAAATGTAGTGGTAGTTGTACTTTGATCCTTTAAACCGGCAGAATTTGCAGTTGCATCCCAATCAATACTGTATGAGATAGGTGTATTTGCCGATGAAGCATAAGCCATAGTGGTTACTTGACTGACCAATGAACTAAAACACAATGGTTCAATTACACCTGAAGTATTAATAGTTGGACTCGAATTTATAGTTACATTAAAACTGACTCCAGAACTTGTACAACCATTTATATTTTTAACTGAGATTGTACCAGAGTAAACACCTCCTGCAGTTCCAGCCGGAACATTTATCGTAATCGGACTTGTAATAGGGGCGTCAACAACCGCCTGAAAAGTATTTACCGGAGAGGCATTCCATGTTATACTGTATGTTGTTGGAGTTCCTGTTGATGTATAAGCTAAAGTTGTTGTTGTTGCAGAAGGAGACGAGCAAATTGTAGCGGCAGAAGCCGCAGGTGTTATCGAAGGCAATGCGCCAACAGTTACCGTAGCCGTAATTTTACAGCCGTTGCTATTCGTATAGGTAATAACACTTGCTCCCAGTGCTACACCGGTTACAACCCCAGTACTACTAACTGTTGCGACAGTTGGTGTTGCCGACACCCATGGATTTGTCGCATTAGGAGTAGCCGAACCCGTAAGTGTACTTGTAAAACCAATACAAACATTTAAATTCCCCGTAATAACCGGATTTGCATTAATAACATAATTTGCCTGAGTTCTGCATCCCGTTGAAGGAAAGCCCACATAAAAGGGATATGTACCTGCAGGACTAGCAATTGTTAAACCTGATCCAGCCACTCCTACTGGATTAAATGAAGATCCTGTACCTAAAAGTGTTCCAGCTGTAGCAGCGGTGTACCAACCTGGTGCAACAAGAGTTCCGCCTGAAGTTGTGGTAATATTCCAAGTAAAGGAGGCATTTACGCTTGGATCATAATCAGAAGTTATTAATGTATAATTTACTCCTGCAACCAATGGCACATCAACCAGTGAAGGCTCATCTGTAATAACAATTCCCAAAAACCGTGTATCGTCATCTCCCCTAACAAAAGTACCTCCTCCTGTACAGTTACCTGGTATAAAATTACCGGTATAAATATATCCAGTACCGTCATAAGCATCATTATTAGCCATTCTAAAGGTATAGTTCCCGGATACGCTAACCTGAAAACTAGTAGCCACATAACTTCTGGGATTGCCAGCAACAAACAAACAGGTTGTGGTATCATCAAATGGGCCTCCCGTTTCACCGCCTACTCTATCAGCGACAGGATTAACAGCTGTATCCCATGAACCATTAATTTGCAAGCCGGTAGGGGAGATTGTAGTTCCCGAATTCAACGCTTTAGATGGGTCTCCTTCACATACAACAACCTCTGTAACGCGTAAAGTTGTATTACAGGAATTTGATCCAACATTTACCATTCCAGTAGTGGGTCTAAAATAGGTATTATTAAAAAAGTTTGCAGCTGTTGCTGTTGTACTTCCCCATAAACCTGGCGTAGTGCCTTCTCCACCAAGTGTCATCGTTCCCGCCGGATGTGTTAGGGCTAGAAGATTAGCCTGAACTCCTAATGCAATTGACAAATTACCTGCAATAGTGGTAGCAACTGATGAAAATGTTTTTATTCCGCTTCCTGACAAAATAAGATTATAATAAGGTCCACTTTTAAGTGTTTGTGCTGCTCCTGTATAATTTACAGTATTATTTACGGCAGTTGCAGCAAGGGCATTAATTGTCGATGTCCCACCGATATTTAATGTACCCGTATTGGTTAATGTATTTGTTCCTGTTAAAGCTGTTGAAACACTTAATGTACCCGCGTTTGTTGTTGCTCCATTTATGGCTACATTCGGAATTAAAAGAGTTCCATTTATTGTACCACCTGTACCTGAAATAGTATGAACCCCATTATTCGCTGTAAAAGTGCCGCTGTTTTGTAAACTACCTCCGTAATTCACCGCACTATTACCTGTTTCGTTCCAAACTCCAGAATTAATAGTGTTTCCCGTAAATGTTTTTGCTCCCGTCCCGGCAAGGGTAAGGGTTCCAGCAATCGTACTGGTACCCGTAACTCCAAATGTAAAAGTTCCACTGGTTGCTAAGGCGGACCCAGTCCCAACATTAAGGTTACCTCCTGCAAGCAGATTATTATTTACTGTCCCAGAAGCTGTACCTGATGTTGTTAAATTACCTGCTACAGCTAAGGTTGCCCCTAAAGTTTTTATACCACTGCCCGACAAAATAAGATTGGTATATGAGGTACTTCGCACTGTTTGCGCAGCTCCCGTATAATTTACAGTTGAACTTGTACCGTTTAACTTAATATCACTGGTTCCTGCCCCCGTTATAGAAAAGGGTAATGTATTATTCAAAAGAAGCGTTCCTGATTGAGGAGTAAGAGTCATATCATATACCGTATTATTCGAACCTTGATTTGCGGCAGAAATTGTCCCATCAATTTTTACAATGCCTCCCGAATGTATAAAATATGCTGTATTAAGAGATCCTCCAGCGCTCCTACCGTTTAAAACGAGATTACCTGAAATATTGAAATTAGCAATTGTCGACGTAATGGCAGTAGAGCGGGAAAATCCTGGAGTTAGTGTAGTTTGCCCAATCGTAACTGTAGCTGCATTCACAATCCCTGCTCCGGAAATAGCAGCATTATTACTAAAGTTAGCTCTTGAAGTAACAGATAAATTAGTAACGGTTAAATTAAATGTATTGTTAATAATTATTTCACTTAGAAGAGAATTTGCACCAGACAATCCCTGAAATGTAATCGATGCACAGGCTGCATTTGCCGTAACAGTAATTTTATGATCACCTGCAATATTAACAACATTTCCTGCTCCGGGAATACCAAAACCACTCCATGTGGCATCATCATTCCAGTTACCGGATTGTACTGACGTATAAGGAGATTGCGCATACAGAGTACTTAAATTCCCAAAAAAAACAATACAAAAAAAAGGCATTAGGTAACTTTTAAAGTTCTCTAATCTATTGAAAATCGAAAAAGTTATACTCTGAAAAAAAGAAAAATCGGTTAAAAGTATTTGTTTTCTCATTAAATATAGAATTTAAATTTAACAATCAATATCTTAAAACAGACTTGGGGATTCTCAAAAAAAGTATTTCGTAATGGCTTATTATCGAATGATTTTGAAGATGACTTAACTAATATTTACAGGCTTGAAATAGTATACAAATAAGATACAGCAATTTACAAAATTTTACACAAGCATCTAAAAAACAGATTGTTATATATTTAAAAGTCGTTATTTTTAAGTAATTTCGCATAAATATTTTTTTTTTATGCAGTTCATCATTCGAAAGAGGTTAGTGG
>NZ_MUGV01000071.1:0-949 GCF_002217275.1 Flavobacterium frigidimaris | reverse complement strand
TTAGATCGATTCGTAAATATCTTTACATAAAATTGAGTTTGTAGTCTGAGAGATTAATACGATACAAGAAAAACTTGAAAGATTGTGTACTTATTCTTTATTTTAAAAATTTATTAAATTTCAGATAGAATAAACTATAAACCAGAATACATAAAAATACTATTGCAATAGAAATTTTATTATATTTATTAAGGCTTAACACAGCTATTGATCCAATGACACTTGTTCCATAAAAAGATAAAAAACGAAAAATCAAGTTATTTCGAATGACAAGAAATAGATTTAAATAAGCTGAAGATGAAAGTAATAGCATTAAAGTAAAAAACATCAATGTATATATGAAAAATAGCATAATTGACACATCGCAACCTCCAATTAAGTCTTTTTCATCTTTTAAACTGATCTGCCAAACAAACGCACTAATTAAACTTAATGAAATCAATAAAAAATTAAGTTTTCGCATTAAATAACTAAAAATTTCTTTATTAGTTTTAATTGTATTTTTCATCGTTAGAATTAATTTTACATCTTTTTCAAAAGAAATAGAATTATTATAATTGTGGGTATTACTGTGACAATAAAACAAAATAGATATTTGATTTTTTGCGAGTTATTTTTTATGATTAATAAAATTATATTAAAAATAATCCAAGTAAGAAGCCCCGCAATTATTGGAAAAACATTTAAGGCTAACCATTCTCCGGAAGGAAGACCTCCAAATTGAATAGAAAATATCCAAAAAGAAAATATCAGAATTATTGAAAACTCCAATATTTTTTTCGAACTAAAAAAATATGATTTATTCATAGTTTATTAAAATTTTGATGTAAAAGAAATTCTAGTAATAAATGGTTTGTAATTTTTAAAGTGTTGTAAAACAGATTGAACATAAAAAATCCTGATGATATTTTTATTCTGGACTTCATAAAAAGAATGAGACACCAAAAAT
>NZ_MUGV01000070.1:0-560 GCF_002217275.1 Flavobacterium frigidimaris | reverse complement strand
AAAAGAAGAAGCTTTATAGGATTATGATTTTAAGACTATTTTACTCTTGCTGTTAGTTCAAATAATAAATTTTAAGAATAAGAGTGTCTCGTAGCTCAGCTGGTTAGAGTACTACACTGATAATGTAGGGGTCGGCAGTTCGAGTCTGCCCGGGACTACTTTTTAAAATTGTGAATTATAAATTATGAATTGTAAATTATAAGACACGACAAAAAAAGACTGTAAACTTAGAAAAAGGAAATTTTAGAGGTTGAAAGATTAAGAATCAAAAAGTTCATAATTTTTAATTCACGATTTTTAATTTTTAATTGAAAAATGGGGGATTAGCTCAGCTGGCTAGAGCGCCTGCCTTGCACGCAGGAGGTCAACGGTTCGACTCCGTTATTCTCCACAAAAAGCTATAAGCTTAATGCCTAAAGCGTAAAGCCTAAAGCATATAAAGTTCATTGACATATTGAGATAAGAAAATAATAAAAAGTAGAAAGCGTTTTTTGCTATTTATAGTAAAAGACAAAAAAAAACGGTCATAATTAATTTTATGATTGGTACAATAAGCAAAA